>JAGGSN010000216.1 GCA_021159005.1 Candidatus Zixiibacteriota bacterium
AGCTTGAGGTAACCATCAACGACAAAGGCTACATCATCCGTAATGAAACGAAAGGTACTATAGGCAAGGTAGCCCAGGTTAGCGGTGTGGCGATGCCTCCAACTTTACGCCATGCCCCATGTCCGCAGACAGGCGGGCGCCGGCAGGCAGGAAAATGTTAAACAGACGGTCTAAATTTGTTGTAATAAGCTGAAAAAGTGAGGCACTACACTTTTTTGCGCTTTGTAACCTGCTTATAGTAAATTGCTTAACAAATCGAACTGTAGAAGATGAGTTAGGCGAACTCGTCTGCTGCAAATTAATAAGGGGCACACGAGGACGTGTGCCGCCCACATGAAAAAAATATTTTTTTCTGGAACATTTATAGTGCAGTGCACTATAATTATGACGATAGAATGATAGTAACATGAAAATAATAAAACGCTACAAAAACCGGCGCCTTTATGATACGGAGCTTAAGAAAAGCATCAAGCTTGATGACATAAAGCGCTATATTGATAAGGGCATACCAATCAAGGTAATCGACCATTCAAATGGAAAGGACATCACTGTTCAGACCTTAGTAACGGTGCTGTCAAATTCAACTGATGATATAATTTCATTGAAAAAAAACGAAAGTGTTATTGAACAGCTAATAATCAAGAAAGGAGCAGGCGTTATGGATATTATGAAAAAACTAATGCTGGCGGCTATCGGGGCAGTACATATTTCCAAAGAGAAAATGGAGGAGATGTTTGATGAACTGGTTAAAAAAGGCGAAATGACATCAAGCGAAAAGGCTGAAGCTATGAAAAAAATGGCTGAAAAGATTGAAACCTCAAGTGTGAAAGTCAAAGATGTGGTTGAGAAAAAGGTCAATACAGCGGTTGATAAAATTAATGTAAGCGGACGTATTGACGAGTTGAACAAGCAAGTGGAAAAGTTATCGGCTAAGCTTGAGGAGATGTCAAAAAAGATTAATAGTTAATAATGTTATCAATTATTCTGCAAATTCTCGATAATAGTTATATTAATTTTTTCGTTTAGACGTTAATATTAAATATGATTTTACCCAGACCAGATAGAAGCTTTAAAAACCTGCGAAGATATAATCAGATTGCCAGGGTACTGGTTAAACACGGCTTTGGCGATATTGTGTACCGGATGAATCTATCTTCACCGCTTAAGCTCGGCAAAAAATCACCCAAAGTCAGTTTTAAAAGCACTCCAGAAAGACTACGGCTTGCCCTTGATGAATTAGGACCTACCTTTGTCAAGCTTGGGCAGATTATGTCCACCCGTCCGTTTCTTTTGCCTATTGAATACATCGAAGAGCTTTCCAAGCTTCAAGACCAGGTGGAACCGATGCCGTCGGCGAAAGCTAAGGAAATTTTAACTGCCGAGCTTAAGTGTCCGTTGTCTGAATACTTTTCAGAATTTGAGGAGGATGCTTTTGCTTCCGCATCATTAGCACAGGCTCATAACGCTGTTCTCAAAGATGGCACTCAAGTAGTTGTTAAAATCCAGCGAGAGGGTATTAAGGGTATCATCGATCCTGATATGAAAATCCTCTATGATATTGCCGAGCTATTAGTAAAAAATGTTCCGGAAAGCAATCAATTTGACCCTAAAGGTATTGTCGGGGAATTGTCGCGATCGACTCAGAAAGAAATTAACTTTCTTAACGAAAGCAGAAACTTAGAGATATTCGCGGAAAACTTTAAAGATGAACCCGGTATAAAAATCCCGAAAGTGTTCTCTGAATATTCCACTTCTAAGATAATAGTTTTAGAAAAAATAGACGGCATCAAAATATCTAAAATCGATGAACTAAAAAAAGCCGGTTATGATCCTGAAATAATAGTTAAAAATGGAGCGCGCTTAGTCCTGAAAATGATTTTCGAGGATGGCTTTTTCCATGCCGACCCGCATCCGGGGAATCTATTTGTTTGCGAAAACAATATTATCGCGCCGGTTGATTTCGGCATGATGGGCGTCCTATCCGGTTCACAGATGAATTATCTCGCCGATTTAATTATCGCTTTTATGTCTAAGGATGCCGGAACCGTAATAAGAGTTATGCAGAATGCGGAGATTATCGAAGATGATGTCAATTTCCGGATGATGGAGCAGGATTTAAGCGAAATGATGTTAAAATACTATCATATGTCGTTAGCTCGTATTGATATGAAACTGGCAATGAATGACTTTTTCATCATTGTCCAGAGATATAATATCAGATTCCAGGCAGAGTTCATGCTTCTGGGAAAAGCCTTAATGATATATGAGGAACTGGCACGCGTGCTTTATCAGGAATTCAATTTCTTCGCTGAGATGATTCCGTATGTTAAAAAACTTACCGCTCGAAAGTACAACCCCGGTAATTTCATAAAAGATTTAATTCGCAGCGCTGATGAATTAAAATGGCTGCTGATTGAATTACCGCGAAAGATACGCCATATTACAAACAAGCTTAGCGAAGGCGAATTGCAGGTTCGGATGCAGCATAAGGGGCTGGAGAATTTAATAAGAGAAATAGATAAATCATCGAATCGCTTGTCGGTATCAATGCTGATTGCAGCTTTGATTGTCGGTTCATCACTAATAATGACTGTCGATAAAGGCATCATGATATTCGATTTCCCTGTTATGGGTTTAATTGGATTTTTATTCGCCGGCATTCTGGGCATTTTCCTCGTTATATCAATACTAAGGGCAGGAAAATTATAGCGGTATAGTCCGCCTTAGATGGATGGCTTCTGCCATTTTAATAATAATACATCGCTAAACAGCAATTCATCTTTACATTAACATCATATTTACGTATACTATTAAGATAATATAGATGAGGCTCGTTAATGGCATTGAAAAAACCTTCTGAAATATTCATGAGTTTTGACGCCGATGAGAAATTGCTGGAGGATATCCGGCGTTCCATCGGAGATACTATTGCCGACCTAAACTTTTCCACTAAGGAAAAAAACAGCATCATGCTGGCTATTGAGGAGGCGTGCACAAATGTCATCCGTCACGCCTACCTTTACGGGCCGGGCACGATTCGCATCAGAGTAAGAATTTTCCCGAATAAAGTTGTATTCTCGATATTCGATAAAGGCAGAAAATTTGATTTCGGACGCGCCGATTCCCCCGATCTTAATCGTTATGTGAAAACAGGCCGTAAAGGCGGCTTGGGGTTATACCTAATCCGCAAAATGATGGATTCTGTCGATTATTACAGCCGTGATGGCGAAAACGAATTGCGGATGGTTAAAAACATTAAGCCTAAAAAACAGAGAAAATTGACTCCCAAAGGAGCTTCTATACGTTTAAAATTCACAATGTGGGCATCGTTATTGGTGGTAGTTCTCGCCGGCGCAATAGGCTATTATTATGATCACAGAAACATCAATACGATTAAAGACAGTTTTTTCTATGATGCTGTAAATTTTGCTCATATTACAGCTTTAAATGCCTCGGATAAAATAGTAGTCGGCAATGAGTTGGAATTGTCGGGTCTGGCTCGGTCCGGGCTTGATGGCAACCCTAATCTTAAATATATCGTTATAGTAGATAATAATAACCTGATTTGGGCGGATGTTTTAAACCCTCAAAATCTGTTATCTCCCTACATATACCCAGCCGAATTAGACACAACTATTATCGATCAATTACAGGATATTAACAGTGATGAATTTGGTTCTATTTATCATATGATTACGGAGATAAAATTAAATGAACAGAAGTTGGGTGAGATACATCTTGGATTTTCTAAAACCGGATTGGCTGAACAACTTAAAGATTCGCGAAGAATAATACTATTCTTTGTCTTGTTAGGGACAATCATCGGCTTGGTTTCGGTATATATTCTCTCAAATTATTTCGTAAAACCAATTCAAAAGTTAACAGAGGGCGTTCTGAAAATCGGGCAGGGCAATCTTGAGGAGTCTTTACCGGTTGAGGGCACGGATGAGTTTTCTGAGATTGCCCGCGCTTTTAATGAGATAACCACCAAGTTTAAAAATGCCCAAGACAGCGTAGTCGAAAAAGAACTTTTGCAAAAAGAAATGCAGGTTGCCCAGGAAATTCAGCATGCCTTGTTACCCAACAGGTTTCCTGAAATAGAGGGTTATGAGCTGGCGGCGGTTTACCGCGCTGCCAAGGATGTCGGCGGCGATTATTTTGATTTCGTTTGGATTGATGAAGAGACTCTCGGTATAGCCGTTGCGGATGTTTCCGGCAAGGGCGTGCCCGGCTCTTTGGTTATGACAATGATTCGAACTGCTATCAGGCTGGAAGCCAGAGACAATAAATCGCCTGCGGAGATATTGGCAAAAGTAAATAATTTTGTGGCTGAGGATGTTAAAAAGGGAATGTTTATCACCATATTTTTTATAGTCCTCGATTCAAAAGAACGCCAGATTTCATTCGCCTCGGCGGGTCATAATCCGATGATTCTATATCGCAAAGACACCGAAAAATGCTACTTTCTTAACCCCAAAGGGATACCATTGGGCATGACATTGCCTGATGACATCTCTTTCGGCGGCGCCTTGAAAACTGATAAGCTAAAGCTTAAAAAGGATGACATGCTGGTTATCTACACTGATGGCATCACCGAAGCGATGAACAACAGGTCGGAGCAATATGGCAACGACCGGCTGATTAATTTTATTAAAGAGAATTCATACTTTTCGCCCGAGGAATTTGTCCAAAAATTAGATAAAGACCTTGTCCAATTCACCGGCAATGCACCCCAGAATGATGATATTACCTTAGTGGTAGTCAAAGAAAAGATAATGGCTGATGAGCTTGTGCTCGAAAAACGAAAACGCCTGCTTGATATGGTTGAGAATGAGGGGATATCGATAGAGGATGCCTGCGAGGAAATGGGAGTATCGCCATCAACGTTTTACAAGTATCGCAGAAGATATAGAGAACTTGGCGAAGCAGGCTTGCTGAATAAAAATTTAAGAGCGGATGCCGGCATAAAACAGCTTCCCTATACTGCTCGGAAAATAATACTAGATATAGTTCGCGAATCTCCCTTGTTGGGTCCCGCCAGAATTCAGAAAAAAATGGCGGAGCTGGGGGAGAATTATACTGTTAAAAATATCTATGATGAATTAATCAATATGCGGCTGAATACAAAGAAACTTCGACTTGCCTATGTGGATAGAGTCGGTCAACTTAAATCAGAGCAGAAAGAACTTTTAGAAAAAGAAATTTTACGCGAAAAACAGAAGGATTTGGATAGAGATCAATATGCCGACGACTTGAAAATTAATATCGAGAAGAGGCAGGTTAAACAAATCACTAAAGAAACAGGCAAAGTGTTTTCGCATTTGAAGCAATTGGGTCCCTCTGCTAAAAGCGGCAATCTCTATAAAGAAATTGCTAAAGAGCTTGAGAAATTGAATGGCGGCAAAGAAATTGCCGGGATGTTTACCTCAATGATAACCAAAATGGATGGAGATATACACAGTCTGGATAAAAGCGCTGATGGGTTAACGTCATTGAAAGCAGAATCTGCAGTTGAGGAATCAATAAAAAACGCTGATATTTCGGATAAAACGCCGATTAAGCTTGTAGAAGTTGCCCCGGTAAGCGATGTTAAAATCGATATCGACAGTAAAGCCATTAAGCCTGATGACAGCGATGATATTGAACCTGAACCGGAAGATTCCCAGATGGCAGAATCTAAACTCGTTGAAACATCGTCGGTAAATGACGATAAAACAGATGAGCATAAGAAAGACACCAAGAAAAAAACCAAGGATGATATTCTAAGCGATATGGCTGAATACGAAAAGAAACTGATGAAGAAATTTAATAAATAATGCATAAAATAGCGATAATAGCCTCCAAGGGCGGAACCGGAAAAACGACTACGGCGATTAATTTTGCCCATGCTGTTGCCCTGATGGGGCAAAAGGTATTGCTCGTTGACAGCGATTCGCAGGGGTCAGCCTCGCTGGCATTCGACCTTAATGGCGTTCAGGGGTTATCCGATCTGTTATTAAGCGGTCAGGTTGATATATATGATGTTCGGCCGAATCTTTATCTTGTGGGTTCGGGTAGAAGCGATATATTTCTGGTAGAGCGTTACTTAGCGCAGCAACTCGAGACTGATTACCCGCTGGCAAAGGCTCTTGAGCGATTTACTGGAGTAGATATTGTAATTTTAGATTGCTCTCCGTCAATAAATATAATAAATTCAAATGTATTGTGTTATGTTGATACGGTTTTAATCCCGGTATCTATGGATTATTTTGCTTTGGAAGGTGCCGGATTAACATTGAAACTGATTCGCGAAATGAGTAAAAATCTAGATAAAGAGATTCAGTTGCTTGGAATATTACCGACTTTTTTTGATGTAAGGACTAAAATCTCAAAAACGATATTAAATAATCTGAGAGAGAGGTATAAAAATAAAGTCTTTGATTCGACTATTCGCGTTAATACTCAAATTAAAGAGTCGCAAATGAACAATAAAACCATTTTTGAATATGCGCCATATTCACATGGAGCTTATGATTACTACCGCTTTGTAAAAGAAGCTCTAAAAAGATTAAGCAAGGTAGGAGTATATGAGTGATATTAAAATTTCGGTAGAAACTACCCAGTATCCCGAAATCAAGGCAGAAATTACCGTTATTCGAGTGGATGGCGTTATTGATACTATGACCGCATCCGAACTGGAGAAGGTTACCATTTCATTGCTGGAGCAAAAAAGATACAATATAATTATCGACCTTGGCGGCGTGGATTATATCTCCTCGGCAGGCTGGGGTATCTTTATCTCAAACATCAGGGAAATCCGACTTAATAATGGAGATATTAAACTTGCCCGTATGATTCCCAATGTGTATGAAATTTTTGAACTGCTTGAATTTGACAGCATATTGAAAGCCTTCGATAACATTGCCAAAGCAAAGAGCGATTTTTTAGGCGGTACACCGACTGGCAGACAAAAAAATAAAAGTAAATCATCCGAAATGACCATAGTGCCTGAAGAAAAAATCGACGACAATACTGAAAACAGACCTGCCAAAGACCCACAAATGTTGATGGGCGAAGTTGCCACTAAGGAAAAAATAAAAATTAAAGCTAGGACCAAGAAAAAATCTAATAATGTTTCGGAAAATAAAAACGAACAATTAAACTCAACCGACGCGGCACATCCCGTAAAAACTGAAAAATCTCACGATAAAACAAAAAACCTGAAGCAGGTGATTATGGATGTTGTGAGTAAGGACCCGTTTCTTAGCGTGGGCGAAATAAAGAAGACTATTGCTATAGATTTTCCCGGACTTGGATTTTTTCAAACCTGGTGGACATTAAGAAAACTGGAACTTGGTTCCAAGAAGAAAAGATTTAATTTTGCCAGAACCCGAAGATTTGCAAAATAGACAGTATTTTATTAATTTGAAGTAAGTTTATGGCGGCATTAGTTTTTATTCTATTTACTATTTTGTTGATTGCGGGAGCTGTAATAGCAATACTATCTTTTAAAATTCGCAAAAACCATCAGCACCGCCGCGAAATGACAATTGACTTGTATAAAATACGCTCCGATTTCTCCGTCAAGCAGGGAATATGTGATCTTTATCAGTCTGTTTTTGGGTCTTACCGTAAAACAATAAGAAAAAGCCCTGTCCTGCTGGCCGCTGAGGAATTCAAAAAGAAATTCAATCTTGGCAATTTTGTGGTGTTTTGTTCAGACCGCAATATGTTTCTGCCAGTGATGGGAGTTGGCTTTAAACTGAGGTCAATTAAACCTGTTAAGGTCGATTTAATTAGGCAGGTGATTAGCGGAAATAATGCTAATAGCCTGCGAGACGGCAGTTATTGGGGTTTACCGATAGATGTTGAGAAATTCAAGCAATTTTTTACTATAGCTAATATGCCAAATACGGCTAAAAAATTATTTATCTTTTATTATAATTTCAATTACAGCCAAATTTTATTTGTAGGAGAAGATTCACAGAGCGATCTTGCTAAATACTGTATCGATGTTGATTTTAACAGAGCAGTCTGGCCATTACTATATAATATTTGCCGCAATAATAGCAATATCAAGAAGCAAAATGAAAAAACCAAGGCGATGCAAGTCAAACTTGATGAAACCAATACCAAACTCATTACATTATCGCGAAAATTAAAACATAAAATAATTGATTTGCATTCTTTTTATGAGATATCCAACAATATGTTTACGGTATTTGATAAAAAGCGTTTAATAGAGATATTCGTCAATTCGGTAAGAGAAAACCTGGCGCCGCAGCAGGTAATGGTTTTACTGCGTGATAGCGATAATACAAATTTATTTAAACCGGCTATGAATAACGGCCTCAATCAGAATATAAATCTAACCCTTGAACTTTCAAGGAATTCAGATATATATAAATTGTTGGCAACTAATAATAAAGTTTTATTGCTGCCGATAGTTGGCTCCGGATTGCCAAAACCTGATAATTTTATCGAGTCAGCACTATCAAGCGGCTTTTCGGCGATGGAAAAACTTACAATCACCGAGGATATTTATGGTATTGTTTTGATAGGACACAACAAGGAAGGAAAACCCTATGGCGAAACAGATCTCGAATTATTCTCGACCCTGACAAATATGGCATCACTGGCTTTAGGAAATATTCATCAATATAAATTAATAGAAAAGATGTCGTATACCGATAGTATGACAAAGCTTTATAATTACCGGTATTTTTATAAAAGGCTGAATGAGGAGATATTTAGAGGCAAGCGTTTTAACAGGATGTTGGCATTAGTAATATTTGATATTGATAATTTCAAAACGTTTAATGATAACTATGGCCATCAGGCAGGCGATGAAATATTGAAAAATATAACCAAACTTGTAACCAGCAGTGTTAGAGCGATTGATGTGGTTAGCCGTTATGGCGGCGAGGAATTTTGTGTAATTATGCCTGATACGGGTTTTGCCAACAGCCTGATTTTTATTGAAAGGCTGCGTAAGAAAATCGAAAACCATAGATTTAAAAACAAGTTTGTTAAAGACGAGTGCAATATCACAGTTTCGATTGGGGGGGCGATTTGCCCGGTTGATGCCCAGACGGCTGATCGTTTGATTTATTGCTCGGATATGGCTTTATTAAAGGCAAAAGCAGACGGACGGAATCGGTCTATGATGTTTAACAACTCACTTTTAGAGGACAAAAAATTAAATAGCAGTATACAGCAGCAATTAAAAGATATGAGGATTCATGAAGACTTGTAATCTTATTGTTATTATCATAATGGGATTATGGATTACCTGTTTTGGGCAGGATGATTCATACAGAATCGGCAAAAACGATGTTCTCAGCATCGGTTTTTGGCAGGAACCCGATCTAAACTCAGAGGTTAGAGTTGGCGAGGACAGCAAAATAACTCTTCCGGTCATTGGCGACTTAACGGTCGAGGGACTAACAACCTCAAACCTGGCAAAGCTGATAGTCGAACAAATATCATTTTATAACCCGGGCATTTCTCAGGCAACAGTCGTGGTTATTGAGTATAACAGCCAGACAATAGCACTAACCGGCGCCGTGAATAATCCGGGTGAATATCATTTTGAGCGGATACCTAATTTGCTGGATGTAATCAGGCAGGCGGGCGGAGCCTTGCCCGAGGCAGACCTGTCATCCGTTACTATCATTCGTCAGGAGAATGAGAAAATCAATTTAATCAAGGTTGATTTATTGAAGCATTTTCATAACGGCAGCTTAGCTGATTTGCCAAAACTTATGGCCAAGGATTTAATTGACGTTCCCCTTTCGCCATATGAAGGTGTTCAGGAATTATATGGCCGGCAGGCTTTTAAAGGAAAGAATGTCTATTTTATTTATGGCGCGGTCAATGAACCCGGAGCTAAAACACTTTCCGAGGATATCGAATTAGTTGATGCCATAGCCGCCGCCGGTGGAACAACTCCGGAAGCAGATATAAAAAATGTACGGGTTGTTTTAAAAGATGTCAGATATTCATCGGTATTGAATTTTGATCTTCATAAATATACCGAGTCGGGTCGGCCTATGCGGTATCGCCTTCACCCGGAAGACACTATAATCATTCCCTTCCGACAGGAGGATACATTCTGGTCGAGACTGCCGGAAATAGTGGTGCCGGCTGTTGTTTCGGCTATTGTAACGACAGTAGCGACAACGATTTTGGTTAATGCTTTAGCCGATGACAATACTGCGGCGGCCGAGTAAGAAATATGATAAAAACTGCAAAAGCATTTGATATTCGGGAAATCTGGCAGCTTCTTGTGAAATTTAAATGGTATTTGATTATACCTGTTATAATTGTACCGTTAGCGGCGATATTAGCTACGTTTTTTATTCAACCGGTATATGAATCCTCAACGTCAATACTTATCGATGAATCGAATATCCTGCCTCCGTCTGTGCAAAGAGGGCTTGAAATGCAAGTTTACAGAAGGCTGAGTACGGCTGACATCAAAAATGCCATGTCGAATCAAATTAGATCGACTAAATATATTAAGAGCCTTATTGCCAAACTTGATATACCGATTCCTGAGTGGATTAGAGCATCCGCCGCCAGCAGAGCGGCAAACTTGCCGGGAGTTTCGGCTGCGGAGCTTTCTGAAAACATTTTGGTTCAGACTATTCGAGAGCAAATCGGGGTGGAGATGTCTGGCTCGAATATTGTTACGATAACGGTACAATCAGCCTTGCCGGTTATGGCTCATAAAATGACATTGACATTAGCAGAGATATTTCTTGAGGAAAGCTTGGCCAAAGATTTAGCCGGCATCCAAGGCAGTATTTCCTTTACTGAGGAGCAGTTGGCTGTTTATCGCGAAAAATTGTATAATGCTCAGAACAAGTTAAAACGATTCAGACAAAATATGATTGTCGTTTCAGTTGATGAGGATACTACGACTCTGAATCGCAACCTTAATGCAATATTTTCGGCTGTGGAGGCTATTGATATTGATATTTCTGAAGCGGAAAACGAGAAATCCGATATTGAATTAATTTTGCGGCTTCGCGGGATTGAGCCTAATACTATTAATCTTCCTGAAAATATCAAGAAACAAAAAAATCAATTAATGAATACCATCCCCCGTCTGGCAGAGCTATTAGGACGCTATAGCTGGCGTGATGCCAAGGTTGTGGCATTGAATCAGGAAACAAGGGATATTATTACCTCAATCGGGTCTGAAATACAATTGTATGTTGATAAAGCATATGTCGATATTGCGACTGAATCGGCCGCTGATTTATCGCGTTATCTAATTCTTGAAACTAATATAGAATTTATGCGAACGAAAATCTCTGCTATGCAGAAGAGTATCGGTAAAATAAAATCTCGATTATCCCGCGACCCGGCAGTTGAGGTTACTATGGATAGGCTTCAATCTGAGGTTGACCGCTACCGGGAATTGTATCAGCTATTCGTGCAGCATTCACAGTATGCGGCAATTGACCAAAGCGCTAAGAAAGTTGAGGCGCAATCCAAATTTATGATTGTTCAGCCGGCGGTTATGCCGCTGGGTCCCATAAGCCCTAATCGCAGTCAGATGATACTTTTCGGAATAATACTGGGGATTATGATTGGCAGCGGCGCGATTCTTATTCTGATGATGCTTGATGATTCGTTTAAGAAAGTTGAAGATGTCGAGGAATACCTCAATCTTTCGGTTATCGCAACTATTCCCCGTATTTCAACTCCTTATACTATCAAGCGAAAAGATAGGGCATTGATATATATAGGCTTTGTCGTGAGTATTCTGTTGGCTGCCGCTATTATATATATGAAATTTAAGAATGGTTAGTGATTTATGGAGAAGTTGATGTTAACAAGCAAGCTGAAAGGAATGGGCAAGGATTTTTTCCTGCAAACTTCCGGTGATCCTGAAACAGGGTTGGGTGTCAGTGTTTTGTTCAAGGATGGACATCCTATCGATAGCCTTGAGTTCAAGCTTCCGGAAAATAAAAATCAAGCAGCCAGCGCCGTTGATGAATATCACAGGAATAGACTTGGAAAATTTTCCGAACTTAGCGAACTTTATGCTGAGTTAATCGATGAAAAAGAATCATCCATACTTGAAAAATTAGCCCTGTCGTTAGCTGAACAGAAATTGTATAAGGAAGCGGCTGCTGTTTTCGAACGGGGCGTTAAGAATGCGCCCAAAAATTCGCGGCTGATGAATTATCTCGGCTTAACTTATATGGAACTTGAAAATTACAAGAAGTCCAATGAATGTTTCAACAAAGCGATCAAACTGAATCCCGATTTCCCTGATTATTATAATAATATGGGCAAAGCCTTGCTAAAAATGGGTGAATGTTTTAAGGCATCCAAAAGCTTTGAAAAAGCCATTGAACTGAACGTGTATTATGCAGAAGCTTATTATAACTTAGCTATGGCTATTATACTTAATGGCATAAAAAGAGAAGACTACAACCTGGCTCAGGATTTGGAAGACAATGCCTTAAACTTGCTCGTTAAGGCAGTAGGGTTTGATCCGATGTTTAAAAACGAACATTATCAAAAAGGTTTAGAGGCTCTTAATAACAAAGACCTTGAAAATGCATTTATCGAACTTAGCAGGGGTTTCGATATAGTTACTATTGGGAAATTTCCCAAGAGAACATACGATTTTCAACTTGAATATCTTTTCAGAAATGAACTTTTACGCGAGGATATTGTTGTAAAACATATAAAAAGCATAAAGAAACTTCTTGAAATACATCCCAATTATCCCGACCTGTATAATGAGTTGGGGATGAGTTATACGGTACTAACTCAATTCCATAGCGATCGCGCTATTGAAGCTTTCGAGAGAGCTTTAAAGCTTAACCCCGACTATAGAATAGCTTTGAAAAACCTGAAGCTGATTCAAAACGAACTTAAGGGATTGAAAACGCTATTAAAGGCAATATTAAAATGAAAAAAGAATCAATCATTAATTATTATGATAGAGAAACAATAGAAGGAACAGAGTTCAGGAGACTGTATTCGAATATAAAAAGCTCTTATGAGGGCGATTTAAAATCGGTAATGATTACATCATCGACAGTGGAGGAAGGCAAATCTACAATAGCGTCTTTTCTTTCCATATCGATTGCCGAGACATCGGGCGAAAAAATCCTGCTTTTAGATACTGATCTGCGCCGCCCTATGGTGCACAACTTTTTTAAGCTGCCAAAAGAAAATGGCTTAGCAGATATCCTTGATAAAAAATGCTCTATCAAACAAGCGATAAAACAAACCTCGATTCCAGATTTAAGCATAATTACCGCAGGCAAAGTTGATAGAGATCCGACGCTTTTATTGAATCAAAACAGACTCAGAGAAGTTTTTGAGGAATTGAAATTTTATTTTGATTTAATAATTGTAGATGTACCTCCGATAATCCCTGTTTCAGATCCGATAATAATAGCCAGCGAAGTCGATAGCGTATTATTGGTTATTCGTGTTGGCATGACACCCAAGGAAGTAGTGAAAAGAGCCGCTAATTTTCTTAAAAATTCCAAAATAAATATAGCTGGAGTTATCCTTAATAATTTTGAAGAAGTCTTGCCATATTATTATAGATCAAGGTATTACTCGAATAAATACTATAATAAAACCCGCCCTAAAATTAAAAATTAATGCAGCTATTATGCATTTCTGTGCATAAGCGAAATTGATTGCTATACTAATTTTGTCATAACAACTCAATTAATGTCTTATTGTTTGTGATTATACCCGTAAAATAATCTTTCTATATTTCGTATTCTATTGCCGTTTTGCGACTTACGCCATTAGCCCTCGTTTGTTTTTTGGGTTAGCAATAGTTGAATGATTTTAATTCAGTGAATGGCAGAGTATTTGCAATTCCCATAATCAAAAAAGGGTAGTACGACTCAAAATAATCAGGAGAATTCATGAGATATCAAAGTCCAATAGCAAATCCGCTTTCTCAATACTGGGAAGAAGGAACTGTTATCGGCAGCCAGAGCAAGCTCTGGAATGATGTTGCCATAAGGATAAAGTTTTTCAGCGGTGAATATTTTTTCGCAAATTTGGTTTTATTGGTTAATGCCATAAGCAATGTTTTGGCGATAAGGCCTATACTGAGCGTCGTGTCGAGAGTATATAGTATTTATGGTATTAAATGGGGATTAAAGCGATTGATTGATATTACTGGCGCCTTATTTGGCATTATTATATCGCTACCGTTTTATATTGTGGTGTCGATATTGATAAAAATAGATTCTCCTGGCCCCGTGTTCTTTTGTCAGCCAAGGATTGGCAAAAACCGCCGCCGCAATAATCGTCGCCTGATGAGTGTTGATGGCTGCCCTGAAAATCGCGCTGATGACCGCCGAAAGGCACCGGGATATGGCAAGGTTTTCAAGGTAATCAAATTCCGCACTATGCGTCAGGATGCTGAAAAACATACCGGACCGGTTTTAGCCACTCAGAATGATCCCAGAATCACTCGGCTGGGAAGATTTTTAAGAGCCACGCGTATCGATGAATTGCCCCAGTTTTTCAATATTTTAAAAGGCGATATGAGCTTAGTTGGTCCTCGTCCGGAAAGGGAATTCTTTATTAGTAAGCTCAGAAATATCATAAACAATTATGAGCATAGGCTGCTGGTGAAACCTGGTTTAACCGGTTTGGCTCAGGTTGAGCATAAATATGATGAATCTGTTGATGACACCAAGGTTAAGGTTAAATACGATATCGATTACATCCAGAATTTGAATATCATTCGGGATATTAAAATTATGTTCAAGACAATTTATGTTGTTTTGGCGGCTAAGGGGATGTAATAGGAATACTTTACGCATAGCAATTAAAGCGTTTGTCTAAGGGAAAGGTTTTGGCCTTTCCCTTTTTATTTTGGCGTTAAAAACGTTGTTTTCTTTGAACCCGGATCTTGCAGCCATGCCCGCCGGCCGGCAGGTTGGAATTTTATTATGGTGGTGATTATCATATAAGGCATTGCTATGAATCGATACTATTACACATTTGGTGTAAAAACTCACAGAAAAGTGAAGTATCAGATAACTATTTTGTTATTTTACAAACGTCAACACACCCCTAAATCCCCCGCCACTGGCGGGGGACTTTGAAAACAAATATCCTCAAGCAAAATCGTCCTGTTTTCCGAATTGGGACACCCGGAGAATATTTATTGATTTACGATAATATCAAATAGGTATGATTAACTAATAAAACAATTATTAGCCGTCTGAGGCGGCCTGCCTATTTTAGGTGATAGATGAGATAATATATCACCGCAGTAGTTTAGATATACGCACCGAATAGGCAGGTCTCGGAGAGACCTGCCCTACTGTTGGCTAACCATTATTATTGATAAAATCAATTTTGTTATCAGGAATAAGCATTTAATCTCATGGACAATAATATGATAGAAACAATATCAGGAACCAATTGAGAATGCAGAGCATTTTTATACCTTAGGATATCCATCCAGACAAACACCGCGGCGGACAATATCCTGAAGCATAGAGATGTTGATATCAGCAATCGGCTTGTTCTCACGCCTTCAAATATATTTTAGCTCAAGATTATTGGTAAAAGGTCAAACATTTCTGTCTATCCTACCAATGACATATATATAATGAGAATTACTAAAATATTTCCATTTTATTGATTATTTATCGATACAAGCTTTTATCAACAGTCCGAAGGAATCTCGCGGCTAGTGTACATCCTCGCGTGACAACTTAAATATCTATAGCTTTACCAATAATCTAATCTTTAAGCAGTTGCTTCCGATAATATTTAAAGATTGGATATAGATGTGTTAAAATTATTACGATAATAAAAAGAACTTGACATAGCTCATAATCAGGAGATTGGTTAATGCTTGCAGGCAAAACAATATTAGTAACCGGCGGTACGGGAACATTTGGCAAGAATTTTATTAAAACGATTTTTGAAAAATACCCAAAGGTTAAAAAGGTAGTTGTTTTTTCACGAGACGAATTGAAACAGTTTGAAATGCGTGATCAATACCCCGAATCGAAGTATCCGCAGATGAGGTTTTTTATCGGTGATGTGCGCGATAAAAACCGCATCAACAGAGCCTTGGAGGGAATTGACTATGTTGTGCATGCGGCCGCTTTGAAACAGGTGCCGGCCTGCGAATATAATCCCTTTGAGGCAATTAAAACAAATGTGTTGGGTGCTCAAAACATCATAGAAGCCTGCATAGATAGAAACGTAAAAAGAGTAGTAGCTTTAAGCACTGATAAAGCGGCGGCGCCAATTAATCTTTATGGTGCTACCAAGCTTTGTTCGGATAAGCTGTTTGTTTCAGCCAATAATTACAGAGGCAACAGAGACATCAGATTTTCGGTGGTTCGCTATGGCAATGTTATGGGAAGCCGGGGAAGTGTGATTCCATTTTTCCTGAAAAAACGCAAAGAAAAAGTTTTGCCGATAACCGACACCAGGATGACCCGTTTTAATATAACATTGAAACAAAGCGTGGAATTAGTTTTGTTTGCTATGGCTAACATGTGGGGCGGCGAAATATTTGTGCCAAAGATTCCCAGCTATCGCATTCTCGATCTTCTCGAAGCAATTGCTCCGGGTTGTGAGTACAAAATCATCGGTATTCGTCCCGGCGAAAAGCTTCATGAACAGATGATTACCGAAACCGATGCTATTAACTCTATCGAATTTAAGAATTATTTCGTTATACAGCCGTCAATGAATCTCTGGGATGTTGGCAAATACATGGAAACATTCGAGGGAAGCCGCTGCGCTAATGGTTATTCCTATGGCAGCGGAACGAATACCGAATGGCTGACAGTTGATGAATTGCGCAGCTTGATTCGCGAGCAAGTTGATTCGCAGTTTTCGGTTGAAGATATGCCAACAGTTTTAGAAAAGCGTCGAAAATCAAAGATGAAGATTGTCCGCCATGAGCTAAAGGATATTTTAGCCGGCAGTTAATTATAGTTGGAAGTATCATTATCGTTTTTATGAATCAAATTATTATGGCAGTATTTTAATTTATGTCAACATCAACCCAAAGTCATACAGGGTTTTTGCCGTATGGGAAACAGCATGTTTCTGAGGCTGATATTGAAGCCGTTATAAAGGTTTTAAAATCCGACTGGCTGACCCAGGGACCCGGAGTTCCGGCATTTGAGAAAATGCTGACTGAAAAAGTAGGGGCATCGCATACTGCGGTTTGTTCCAGCGGCACAGCTGCCCTGCATCTAACGATGCTTGCCTTAGGGATAGGTCCCGGTGATGAGATAGCGGTTTCCTCAAATACATTTCTTGCCTCGGCAAACTGCGCGAGATTTGTTGGAGCGGAAGTACGTTTTATTGATATTAATCCCTATAACGGCTTGATTGACCTTAAGTCGCTTAGCAAGGTTCTGCAAGCCGATGATAAGCATAAAATAAAAGCCATCATACCTGTTCATTTTGCCGGTCAGCCAGTAGAACTTACAGCTATACATTCTCTTGCTGTAGAGCATAGCGCCAAAGTTGTCGAGGATGCCTGCCATGCTGTCGGAGCTTGGTATGAACACGATGGTCATAGGCATAATATAGGCGGATGTTCTCATAGCGATATGACGGTATTCTCGTTCCATCCGGTTAAGCATGTGGCTATGGGCGAGGGCGGTGCCGTTACTACAAACCAGCCCGAGTTGATAAAAAGACTTCAATTGTTTCGCAATCATGGTCTGCAGAAAGAGGATTTCACTAACAATGATATGGCGCGGTCGCCGGATGGCAAAGTCAATCCCTGGTATTATGAAATGCATGAGCTGGGCTATAACTACCGTCTTACAGACATTCAGGCGGCGCTGGGATTAAGCCAGTTGGCGCGGCTTAGCTGGTCGTTAGAACGGCGGAATAAACTGGCCGATTGCTATCGAGAAGTGATTGACGGAACTTTCCCGGATGGCGGTATCCGTCCGCTTGATGTGCGCGATTCTGTCTTTCATGCATATCATTTGTTTACAGTGCTTATAGACTTTAACAGGTTCGGGGTATCGCGCGCGGATGTTATGAATCGTCTGCGTAAAGCAGGCATCGGAACGCAGGTGCATTATATTCCGGTTCCGCTTCAGCCATATTATCGAAAACGCTATGGAATCAAACCGGGCGATTTTCCGGGAGCGGAAAAATACTATGCCCGGGCGCTTAGTTTGCCTATGTATCCTGATTTAACAGGAGCTGATTGCGAATGGGTGATTGGTTCGCTGAAAACTATCATGGGAACAGCTTTATGAAAACCGTTATTATAGTGCAGGCAAGGATGACCTCATCCCGTCTGCCCGGCAAAGTGCTCAAGCGTATAATGGGCAAATGTTTGCTGGAGTATCAGATAGAACGTCTTCGGAGAGTGTCGCTTGCCGATGAAACAGTTATTGCAACAACAATAAATGACGCCGATATCCCGATAGTGGAACTGTGTCAACAATTGACGATACCATTTTTCCGCGGTTCGGAGAATGATGTGCTGGCAAGATATTATAATGCGGCGCTTAGATATAACGCGGATATAATAGCGCGCGTAACTTCAGATTGCCCCCTTATTGACCCAATTGTTATCGATAAGGTAATTGGTTTCTTTAAAGATAATTATAACATTTATGATTATGTTTCCAATGTGCAGGCAAGAACTTATCCGCGCGGCATGGACTGCGAGGTATTTTCATCGTCTATACTAAATGAAATATTTCATAAAGCATCTAAACATTCAGAACGCGAACATGTAACCCCCTATATATACAATCATCCTGAGCATTTTAGGATGGGTTCTGTAGCGTACTCTGAAGACCAGAGCCATCACCGCTGGACAGTAGATACACAAGAGGATTTTATTCTAATTAAAAACATACTTGAGAACATTTATCCCAAAAAACCAGCATTTACATTTGAGGATTGTTTGCTGTTGATTGGAGAGCATCCGGAATGGGCAAAGATAAACGCGCATATCGAACAAAGGAAGTGTGGAGTATGAGAATAGCAATTCGAGTAGATTCATCGACAACTATTGGTACGGGACATCTGATGAGGTGTTTGACATTAGCTGATTACCTTCGCGATAAAGGAGCGGATGTTGACTTTATATCTCGCGAACTGCCGGGAAATATGTGCAGCTACATCGAAGAGCAAAAATATCGCTTGCATCGTCTGCCGTTTGATAAGGAACTGCTTCAGAATGAATATATGGATGAATACGCTCGTTGGCTAATGGTTGGTCAGGACACCGATGCTGATCAAGTCCTGTCGATTCTACTTGAAAATATTGGCGCAATCGATTGGCTAATCGTTGATCATTACGGTCTTGACTATCGCTGGGAAAGACAGCTAAGAGCTTATGTCAGCCGTATCATGGTAATCGATGATCTGGCAAACAGAAAGCATGATTGCGATTTGCTATTAGACCAAAACCTGTATGAGAATCTTGAGTCGCGTTATAACAATTTGGTATCAAGTTATTGCAATAAACTTTTGGGACTGAAGTATGCTTTATTGCGTCCCGAATTTATTAAGGCAAGAAATAATGTGCAGAGACGCAATGGAAATATTAATCGCATTCTGATATTTTTCGGAGGTTCTGATATAACCAACGAAACTGCCAAGGCTCTCAAGGCAATTAAATCGTTAGGCCTATCTCAGACCGCTGTCGATGTGGTAATTGGAAATTCAAACCCGCATAGAAATAATATTGAATCGATAATCAAGGATATGGCTAATACAGGAGTTCACTGCCAGGTGAAGAATATGGCTCAGTTGATGGCAAAGGCGGATCTGGCAATCGGCGGCGGCGGTACCACCACTTGGGAGCGATGTTATCTCGGTTTGCCGACGATTACGATTTTGATTGCTGAAAACCAGAAAGCGATGATAAGAGCGGCTGGCAGACAAGGGTCATTATGGAATATGGATTGGCATTCGGAAGTTACAGTCGAGATGCTTGCGGAAAAGATAAAATGGGTTCTTGGGCATCCGGATGATGTTTTGACTGTTAGCGAGAATGCTTTACGGTTAATGCCCCAACATGATCATTCCTTAGAAAATAATGTAGTATCTGCAATGCTGGAGGAATGCCATGCTCGATATTAATGATTTTAACCTGCGAAAAATAAATGAGCAGGACTTGGAAACTTTATTGCGTTGGCGTAACTCCGACCGTGTGCGAACAAACATGTACACCGACCATATTATCTCTATGAAAGAACATAGAGCCTGGTTTAATCGAATCAAGGATGAGTCGACTGCATTGTATCTTATTTTTGAACATCTGGAGCATCCAATAGGGTTTGTCTATTTTACTCAGATAGATATTACAATAAGTAACTGCATGTGGGGTTTCTATCTTGGCGAACGAAACGTACCGAACAAAAGCGGCACGATTATGGGCTATATGTCATTGAATCATATTTTTGATGTAAACAAACTTCAAAGAGTAAATGGCGAAGTTCTTGCTTTCAATAAACCAAGTCAAAAATTTTTTCAGCGATTGGGATTTTCTGAAGTTGGTAGATTGAAAAATCATGCAATGAAAAACGATAAGTTAACGGATGTTGTGCAATTTTCTATTACCGCCGATGAATGGCGCAGAATTGGCAGAACGTCAGTGGAAAATTTGTTTCGGGATACTGTTAGAAGGTAAGTAATGAACTATGTGCTGGCAACAAGCCGTGTCTGGCATGAAAAGATGGCGAAAGATTTGCAGGAACAATCAGACAGCAGATTTGATTTAATCAGCAGAAAAGAAGATTTGAATATTCAAACGCTTAATAAACTGAACCCGCGTTATATTTTTCTGCCGCACTGGTCATATATCATTCCCGCTGAAGTATATGCAAATTTTGAATGCGTAATTTTTCACATGACAGATGTTCCATTTGGCCGCGGTGGAAGTCCGCTTCAGAACCTGATTGTCAGAGGGATTTATGACACTAAGATTTCGGCGCTTCGATGCGTTAGAAAACTCGATGCAGGACCTGTATACCTAAAACGCCCCTTATCGCTATATGGAACAGCTGAGGAGATATTTCTCAGGGCGGGGAAAATAATAGAGGAAATGATAATAGATATAATAGACAGTCAACCCGAACCGGTTGAACAATCAGGCGAAGAGGTTGTTTTTACTCGACGCAAACCCAAGCAAAGCAATATTGATAGTATTAGCGGGATGGAAAAATTGTATGATCATATTCGCATGCTTGATGCGGATGGTTATCCTCATTCGTTTTTGAAGGCAGGTAAATTCAGGTTTGAATTTAGGAGGGCATCTCTAAGAAAAGGCAGAATTGTTGCTGATGTTGAGATTACCGAGGTTGATAATGAGTAGCACAATATTAGTGATAGCCGCCCATCCGGATGATGAAGTATTAGGCTGTGGCGGAACAATAGCCCGTCATGCAAAAGCAGGCGATGCGGTGCATGTTGTCATACTTGGCGAGGGCATAACAAGCCGTGATGGTAAACGCAGCCGCGAGTCAAACAAGGACAGCTTAGCCAAACTAAGCAAAGCGGCACATCAGGCAAATGATATTCTGGGAGTGAAGTCGCTTGTTCTGCATGATTTTCCCGACAACCGCCTGGATTCACTCGACCGACTTGATGTGATAAAAGCTGTTGAGGGATTTAGCGAGCGTTACGAGCCTGATATAATATACACACATCATTGCGGCGATCTAAATATTGACCATCGCCGAACTCATGAGGCAGTAGTTACCGCCTGCCGTCCGATGCCTGGCAATCAGGGTGTGAATACCATCTTGTTTTTTGAAGTTGCATCAAATACCGAGTGGCAATTTCCCGTATCGGCAGTTCCGTTTGCTCCCGATTGGTTTGTCGACATATCGGCGACGCTGGAACTGAAATCGAAGGCTCTTTTGGCCTACGAGTCGGAAATGCGTCCGTGGCCTCATGCCCGGTCAATAAAAGCTGTAGAGCATCTTGCCGGATGGCGCGGAGCAAGTATTGGAACAACTGCCGCCGAGGCATTTATGCTTGGCCGAAGGTTAATACTGTAAATTATGGAGATTTGTTATGCATGATATTGTCATTGCCAACAAAATAATCGGCAGCGGCTATCCGCCCTTTATAATTGCCGAGATGTCTGCCAATCATAACCAGTCACTTGAGCGCGCGCTGGAGATTGTCGAGGCGGCCGCGCGGGCTGGCGCTCATGCCCTTAAGCTTCAAACGTACACGGCGGATACTATGACTCTTGATATTAATGAAAAGGAATTCAAAATTGACGACCCCAAGAGCTTGTGGAATGGTTATTCGCTGTATAAACTATATGAGAAAGCATACATGCCCTGGGAGTGGCACAAGCCGATTTTCAAGCGCTGTGAGGAATTGGGTATTATAGGAATCAGCACGCCGTTTGATTTAACGGCGGTTGATTATCTTGAGAAATTGAATGTTCCGGCATACAAGGTAGCCTCGTTTGAAAATCAGGACATCCCTCTTTTAAAGCGAATCGCAGAGACTGGCAAACCGGTTATTATCTCAACCGGCCTGGCCAATGTCGCTGAGCTTGATGAAACGGTAAGAACTGTACGCAAAGCAGGCAATAATGACATCATCCTGCTTAAATGTACCAGCAGTTATCCGGCATCGCCCGAGTCGACAAATATCAGAACTATCCCGCATATGAAAAGCTTGTTCGATACTCAAGTAGGTTTATCTGACCATACGCTGGGAATAGGCGTGTCGGTAGCGTCGGTAGCATTGGGGGCGACAGCGATTGAAAAGCATTTCACTCTTAATCGGTCGGATGGAGGTGTTGATTCTGCTTTTTCACTTGAACCGGATGAGATGAAATCGCTTGTAGAGGAAACAATGCATGGCTGGCAGGCATTGGGCAAGATAAGCTATAGCCTGACTGAAAAAGAGAAAAGATCGCTTCAGTTTAAGCGGTCACTGTATGTGGCTGAGGATATGAAAGCCGGAGATATATTTACAGAGAAAAACATGAGGTTGGTCAGGCCGGGTTACGGATTGCCGCCTAAGTATTATGATATTATCGCTGGCAAGAAAGTCAATTGTAATATTAAGAAAGGCTCTCCTATTCAATGGGAGCTTGTCGAATAGGTATAATTTATTCGGCAGTAAAATGGCAATCTGTTAGAGCTGATGAAGAATAATGATTGTTAACTAAAAGAAAGCGAATGAAGCAAAAGAATGTAAAAATATTAATTGCCGCTCATGATGCAGGCGGAGCGGAATTGTTGTCATCAATGACAGCAGCCGAGTTAGGCAACTATAAATGGCAGGTGGTCGCCCGTGATGATTCCCCTGCTAATTCCATATTTATTAAAAAGGGTATGTTGCGCTTGATTGCTCAACCCGAAAAGAGCGCAGCTTCCGCATTTGAATCGTTTGAACCGGATATTCTATTTTGCGGCACGAGTTTGAATAAATATGAACTTCCATATATCAAAGAAGCTAAAAAGCGGGATGTATGCTCGATTTCGTTTCTCGATCACTGGGTTAATTATCAGGAACGGTTTGATTTTCCTAATACCGGCTGGAAGGAATATTTGCCGGATTTTACAGCGGTCTCCGACAGTTATGCTTTCCAAATAGCTGACAGCTTGAAAGTATTTAATCTTCTGAAAATAAAAAACTATTACATAGAAAAAATACTGACCCAACATGATGACATTACTGCAGTGTCAACCGACAGTAAAATTCTATTGTTTATTTCCGAAGCAATTGAAGAACACAGAGCCGACCTGAAACAAGATGACCCCCTACAGCTTGGGTATACTCAAACTGATGTGATTGAGGATGTGTTGAACAATTTCAAACTCATATCAGGCAAGCTTGATGTTGAGCGGGTTGTAATAAGGCTTCACCCGGCTGAGGCATTAGGGAAATACGATTATCTGCAGCAACGATATCCTGAAATAATCAGCGTTGTTGAACATCCGAAAAAACGGCCACTAAATGAAAGCATCAGAAACGCGCGCTGTGTTATCGGTATAAACAGTATGGCATTAATGATAGCGCATTTACTGGGGAAACGCGTAGTCTCATATATACCCGCAGACCAGAAATGCGTATTGCCTCTTCCGCCAGAATGCTGTGTGCATAGCTTAAAAGATATGAAAGGAATTAAATCCATACCATGCTGGAATCATCACAGCAGGCTGTCTTTCTATGAGGAATATAATTTATCAAAGATGCTTAACGGTTTAAAGGAGATAAACAATGAGAGTTGTAGCCACAATTGAAGCCAGAATGACTTCCTCGAGGCTGCCAGGCAAAGTATTGATGCCTTTGCTGAAGAAACCGGCTTTGGAACGCATGATCGAGCGAGTAAAGTATGCGCGTTATATTGATGAAATCGTTGTTGCGACTACAGTGAATAAAACTGACGATCCAATAGTCGAGCTATGCGGCCGGCTTGGTGTTGGTTATTACCGCGGCAGCGAGGAGGATGTTTTAAATCGTGTGCTTAATACCGCCCGGAATGCAAAAGCGGACTTGATATGCGAACTCACCGGCGATTGTCCTTTAATAGACCCGCTGATTATAGACCAGGTAGTCACAGCTCATTGTTCGGGGAGCTATGATCACACATCCAATTTTCTAAATCAGCGAACATTTCCTGTAGGTCTGGATGTGCAGGTATTTCCAACTAAAGTGTTAGAAGAGGTTTCGAGGCTAACCGATGACCCTATCGATCATGTGCATGTATCCTATTTTATTTACTGCAATCCAAAGTTGTTCAGGCTTAACGGCATCACTGCAAACCCTGAAGTTTTCGGACCGGATATCCGAATTACGCTTGATACTAAAGAGGATTATAAACTTATTCAAAAGATATATACATTTCTTTATAATGAAAGTTCGATATTTTATGCAAAGGATATTGTTAAATTCATAAAGGATAACCCCGAATTAATGACTATAAACCGGCATGTAAGACAAAAAACGGCAGAGGAAGGATAATGACGCATTATAAAGCGGCAATAATCGGCTGCGGCATGATTGGCAGCATGTGTGATTCCCCCGAGGACGAAAACATTATCAGTCATGCCCATGCATATCATGCCCATAAACATTTTGATATTTCCTGCTGCTGCGATATAAACAGTCAATCTATCGTTAATTTCAAAATGAAATGGGGCAAGCATATTAGAGCATATTCTGATGTTGAAGAGCTTTTAAGAAACGAGAATATTGATGTGGTCTCTATAGCATCCTCAACGGAAACGCATGCCGAAATACTGTACAAGGTTTTAACGAAAGAATCGGTTCGTTTGGTAATCTGTGAAAAACCATTCGTATCGACACTGGATGAATTAGATACAATAAAAAATATCATCAAAATGCATCCGGAGAAAATATTGTTAATAAATTATTCAAGAAGATACGATCCGGGATTTCAGAAATTGGCTGATATGATAATCGGAAATGAATTGGGCAAGACGATAGCTTTCAATGCGGCATTCACCAAAGGGCTTTACCATAATGGATGTCATATGCTGGAATTGATTGAAAGACTGTTTGGCAGTATAAAAAAAGTAACCGCAAATGATAGTGCTGTAATCGATGATGACCTATACGGCTGCTATTTTATTGAGACACAACAATGCGTCGGACATATTACCAATTTGGTTACATACGGATATAGTTTGTTTGAGATGGATATTCTCTTTGAGAATGGACGAATAAGAATTGGCAACTCAGGCCATCGGCTTGAAATACATAAGCCAAAAGAAGCGGCGTTTTATAAAGGCTATAGTTTTCTTTATCCGGCTTTTAAAATTGAAGACAGCCTGAATACAAGCATGCTGCATACAATCGAAATAGGCAGGCAACTGCTTGAAGATAAACATCTGAAAAATAATGAAATATTTGAAAGCCATCTGGCATTAAGCGAGAAACTATTAATTTTGAAAAACAATTTAATGTCAGGTGCGGTTACAACATCATTTGAGCAAATTGGAAAGGCTAAGGATAATGAGTATGTTGGCGATTCATGGCGGACAGAAAGTCCGCAAGAAACCATTTCCAGCTTATAAAGTAATAGGCGAGGAAGAAAAACAGGCGGTGATGGAGGTTTTAAATTCGGGAATTTTATCCCGCTACCTCGGTTGTTGGCATGCCGATTTCTATGGAGGGCCGCAAGTTCAGAGCCTTGAGAAAGAATGGGCACAACATTTCAGTGTTAAGCATGCCATAGCTGTTAATTCCTGCACCTCCGGGCTTTATTGCGCAGTTGGCGCCGCCGGAGTTGCGCCGGGCGATGAAATAATCGTATCGCCTTACTCGATGAGCTGTTCGGCAACAGCTCCGCTTATCTATGGCGCTGTACCGGTGTTTGCCGATATAGAGGAAGATTATTATTGTCTCGATCCTGATTCGGTTGAGTCTAAAATCACCGAGCGAACAAAGGCAATCTTAGTTGTAGATATTTTTGGTCAGCCATACGATGCCGGTAGAATTAATTCGATAGCTGAAAAGCATGGTCTTATTGTGATTGAGGATTGTGCGCAGGCGCCTAATGCGCGATATAACAATAAATTTGCCGGAACGCTGGGGGACATAGGAGTCCATTCGCTGAATTATCATAAACATATTCATTGCGGTGAAGGCGGTATGATAGTTACTGATAATGACGACTTAGCTGATAAAGTGCGCTTGATTCGCAATCATGCCGAAGCAGTGGTTGAAGCCAAAGGAACTGCCGATTTGACAAACATGGTCGGCTTTAATTACAGGATGACCGAAATGGAAGCCGCGGTTGCTCGCTGTCAGTTGAAAAAATTGAATAGCTTAATGAAAAGACGACAGGATAATTGCCGCTATTTGAATGAAAGATTCGCTGAGATAGAAGCTATAGAACACACTCGGATTAGAGAGCATTGCGAGCATGCCTATTATGTTCAGCCCCTGAAGTTCAAAGAGGAAACCGCTGGCGTTTCTCGAAATGTATTTATCGATGCCGTAAAAGCTGAACTGCCGACAAGCGAACTCAGAGAAAAAGAAGGCGTTTTGATTTCCTGTGGTTATGTTAAGCCTTTGTATCTACAGCCAATTTTTCAGAATAAGATTGCTTATGGCAGCAGCGGTTTTCCATTTAAAGGGCCGCATTACAAAGGAAAAATAGATTATTCCAAAGGGATATGTCCGACAGCTGAAAGAATGCACGAAAAGGAATTGTTTTATCATGATCTTATGCATGCCTCATTTTCACGGGCTGACCTTGATGATGTAATAGCGGCATTTATGAAAGTATGGGAGAATCGTAAAAAACTGGCATCAGAACCGGTATTAGGTAAAAAGAATTATCAAAAGCTGGTTTTGAATTAACAGTCCGAATTTAAAAAGGATGATTAAATGTCGCTTGACATGAAATATTATAACAACAGAAAATCAGATGTATTCTTATCAGGCAAACATGTCAACCTTCGCTCGCTTACAGAGGATGATGTTTTAGACTCAAGCTGGTATGATTGGTTTAATGATGAGCTTACCTGCCAGACTCTTCAGAAACACTATTTCCCTAACACCCGTCAGCAGCAGATGGCATTTTACAAGCAGATGATTTCCGATACAAATAAACTTCAGCTTGGTATTGTGGATAAGGATGAGAATAAGCTAATTGGCGTAGTAAGTTTGAGCAGCATAAATGTTATAAATCGCAATGCGGAGTTTTCGATTGTAATCGGCGATAGCAACTATCGGCGCCGGAAATATTCAACCGAAGCGCTAAAACTGCTTTTTGAACATGGATTTTTTGCGCTGAATCTTCATAAAATTTACGGCGGCTCGCTGGAAATGCTTAGGTCGTGGGTGAATATGTTGATAGAGATATTTGGCTTTGTCGATGAGGGCAGATGGATTGAGCATGTTTATAAGAATGGCAAATACATTGATTGTTATCGTATCGGCTTGCTTAAAAAGGATTTTATAAACGCTCTTAAGCGATATGGGAATGATTGATGTTTATATAGATGTTGGTAGATTGAATGCTTGCATAGTATCAAATCAATTATACCAACAATCAAAGGGGAACAACAGGTGAATGCTGCTTTTTTCATAAATGATCTTAAGACTGAGTTTTTTCATGCGGCATCTATACAGCTGAATAAAATGGGTCATGATATATTCTGGATTTCTAGCAGCAACACCTGGTCAAAGTGGCTTAGAAAACATGGAGTTTCAAAATCAAAAATTCTTAACCTGTCGGAATATGGCCCTGAGTGGACAGGTAAAAAATCACTGAGTCCCGAAGAAGAGCTCGAATTGAATAGGCTGGAAATGCAAAGCGAGGAAACTATAAACAACTTGCTATTAATGGACCGTTATTCAATATCCAAACTGTATCCCCAAATGCGCGTCTGCTTGTATGTTGCCGCGCGAGAATTTCGGCGCTTTATGATAGAGAATAAAATCAAGACTTTATTTTCAGAGGCAACCTGGGCTTTGGAACTATTAGCAATTTTAATCTGTAGGAGCATCGGGGGTAAATGTTATTGTCCCTCAACGACCAGGATTCCCAGCAATCGATTTTGTTTCTTTGAGAGCTACAGGCAGTCTTCGGTAGCATTTATTCGCAAATCGGATGAAAAAGATATGAAAAAAGCTGAAGAGTTCTTAGATTATTACTTGAATAATAATGTCAAACCTTACTACTGGTATAAAGGAAACAAGCCGCCCCGACCTTATTTAAACTGGCTTAAAAAATATTTTAAAAACCTTCAACGGAACAATGAAGATAAATATGAACAGATGCGAATACCATCTTTTCCTCTCGCAGTAATCCGTTTATCGAATGTGATTAAATATCGATGGTTTAAGTATACAAAACCTTTCGAGGATATATCGCTTCCCCCTGCTCGGCCGTATGTATTATATGCGCTTCATCAGCAGCCGGAATCATCGATTGATGTTCAGGGCGCTTTCTTTTCCAATCAGGTTGAATTAATCAAGTCCATAGCGCGTTCGGTTCCATCTACGCATGATTTCTATGTTAAGGATCATCGCAGTTGTATAGGAGAACGACCGCTCCGGTTCTATAAGACAATCAAAAGTATTCCCGGCGTTCGATTGATTGATCCCTTTGTCGACAGCCATCGACTTATCAAGCATGCCGACTTAGTGATTTCAGTTTCGGGTACCATTGCTTATGAAGCCGCTCTTTTTGGCAGACCGGCAATGTCTGTTGCCAATATGTATTTCGGACCGATACTGACAGTCAATGGCATAAATCCGTATCGGGAATCATTCGGCGATATATTTAATTGTCTTAGCGATAAAAGAAAATGCGATGCCGAAAGCAGGCGGCAGAATAATATAAAATTTTTAGCCTGGCTTATTGCCCAGTCATTTGAGGGAATAGTCAGCGATTCTATAAGCAATCCGGAATGCATATATCCTGAAAATATCAAACGTGTGGCGCAAGCTATGAATGTTGTATTGGAAAAGCAGTCAACTGATATGCAACGCCTTAAGGTGCGCAGTACTGCTAAGGTAGATATACAATTAGATAACAGCAAATATCACAGCGCGGCGGTCTCTAAATGTTGAAGCATATATTTAACTATCGAAGATATTTCTTTCTTTACGTGGCGATTATTACTATGCTGATTCAGTCATTTGTGATATCAACTGCAATCAAAGGTCTGCTTCTGCCGTATGTATTTATTCTTGCGCAATTCTCATTAGACTTGGTAAGAAAAATGCTTAATAGAAAAACTCTAAATATATTTTCATATATAATCGTGTTTTTGTTCAGTTTTATTTTATGGCAGCTGCTGGCACAGCTTTTCAACGCCATTTACCAGCCGGTCTTTTACAAATTCCCAACTGCAATATTGCTATCTCCTGAAAATCCATCGGTAAGTATTTTCCGAAACAGCATGCTCACTCAAAGCATGTATTTATTAACATGCGTAATATTTTTCCTTTATCTATTGAAGCATATGCAGACCGCCAACAGCGCTGAAATGATAATAAAAATCGCCAGGCTGGGTATAATTATATTCGTCATTTATGGATTTGTTGAATACATCGGGTATTTTATAACCGGACACAGTATCGATGTCATTTCAAATCGGATTACCGGCGTTGATTATGAATACAGTAAAACTCAGCTAATAACGCTTGGCGGAATTATTATTCCGAGAATAAAATCACTAACGAGTGAACCATCGGTATTTGGCTTTTCGGTTCTGCCTTTTGCAATATTGTTTTACTATATGAAAGATAAGATATATATCCTTCTATTAATTGCGGCGCTTCTTTCGACATCCACAGGGGTTGTAATCGGAATTCTAATATTTGCGATAATTGAAGCTGTACTATTCAGAAAAATTATTAAACTTGGCATTATTCTGACGGCGGTCATCGCTTTTATATCAATAGTTGACATTTCGATAATATATGATTTTTACAGGTTCACTTATCTCAAGCTGAGTTTACAGCATGTGTCGGGTATTAATAGATTTGAAAACCTATACAATTCGCTAGCTTTCTTTTTTAATTCTGATGTATCCCATTTTCTATTTGGCTATGGATTTGGATATATTAGATCAGTAGATGGTTTCAGTACTTTGCTGGTAAATATAGGCTTGGTTGGGTTTTTGGCATATACCGCCTTTTTTACATATCCGTTGACCAAATTGAAATACGATTCTGATTATAAAAAAGGTCTGTTGGTTTCAAATATTGTATTAATGATGATGACCTATATCAGTGTAACGGAATTTTATTGTTTTCATATCTGGTTTTTAGCGGCTTTGACATGGTATGAGTTTCTTAAAGAGCGAAGCCATGCGCAAATCGGTACGTGCAAGCAAATGCAATGGGCGTAATTTAAACCTGAAAATTTATTCCTAACCGGGATAAGATAAAAATAATTTCTTAGGAGGATAAAAAATCGGTTTTTTAATATTAACACTCAATAGATCATTAAAAATATTTCAGGGAGGAAACAGGCGGCTACTGAATTTAAAACTGAACAGGAAAATTTCTGGTCGGGAGAATTTGGCAATAATTATATTGACCGAAACTGCGATGAATCAATCATTGCAGCCAATACTGCTACATTTTCCAGAATACTATCCAGCACTAATTCTGTAAAATCGATTATTGAATTTGGCGCTAATATCGGATTAAATCTTATCGCTATTAAAAGACTTTTCCCGAATATGGACCTTTCCGCAATCGAGATAAATCCAAAAGCGGTTGACCAGCTTAAAATAATTGAGGGCGTAAAAACTTATGCCCAATCCATACTGGAATACGATGTTGATTTTCAGCGTAGTTTTGTTTTTACAAAAGGAGTGTTAATTCATATAAATCCAAGGATGCTTCCGGTAGTTTATGATTTAATGTACAGAACGTCAAGCCGCTGCATCTGTATGGTTGAATACTATAACCCCACTCCTGTTGAAATCAATTATTGCGGTCATCCCGATAGACTGTTCAAACGCGATTTTGCCGGCGAGATGATGGATAAATATGGCGATCTCAGGTTGATAGATTACGGATTTAACTACCGCCGCGACAACAACTTTAGCTGCGGGGATGAGAACTGGTTTCTATTAGAAAAACAGCAAAAAAAAATAAATTCAGGGAGCGGTAAAGACAGCATTAAAACAGTGTTTTGTAAGTGTTTCAAATAAAAAGAAACATTAACCGAATTATATTTGATAGCTATAAAGAAATATAATCGAGTTGTCGATTCATAAAAAGATATAATTAGTATTTATGGAGTGTGGATGCTTTTTAATTCGTACGTTTACATATTTTTGTTTTTACCGGTTGTTCTGGCAGTATATTTCCTTTTAAACAATAGGAATCTAATCTTTACCGGAAAAGTTTGGCTTGTTCTTGCCTCCCTGTTTTTTTATTCCTATTGGAATCCCATATATCTGCCGCTTATACTCGCCTCGATGCTTGTAAATTATTTCATAGGCGGGGCGCTGTCAAAAGATGATTATCAGGCTCGTCATTGGCTGGTATCAAGGAAGAGTATTTTAGTTAGCGGAATAGTATTTAATCTAAGTTTGCTGGGCTACTACAAGTATGCCGACTTTTTTATAACAAACGCCAATTTTATTTTCGGCGCCGATATACATCTGTTAAGACTAGTGCTGCCGCTGGCAATCAGCTTCTTTACCTTTCAGCAAATCGCATATTTGGTTGATAACTATAAGGATAGATCCAGTAAGTATGATTTCATTAATTTTGCATTATTCGTATCGTTTTTCCCTCAATTAATTTCAGGCCCAATTGTTCATCATAAGGAAATGATGCCCCAGTTTGGGACGACAGAGAATAAATCCATTAACTATAAAAACATGTCAACAGGAATATTTATATTCTTTTTAGGCCTGTTTAAAAAAGTTGTAATAGCTGATACCTTAGCTGTTGCGGCTTCAAATGGTTTTGACAATGCTGCCGTACTAACATTTGCCCAAGCCTGGGTATCATCATTGAGCTATACCTGCCAGCTGTATTTCGACTTTTCCGGCTATACCGATATGGCTATTGGCACAGCTTTTATGTTTAACATAGTCCTGCCTTTAAATTTCAACTCGCCATACAAGGCTTTAAACATCCAGGATTTTTGGCGTAGATGGCATATGACCTTAAGCCGATGGCTGCGCGATTATTTGTATATCTCCCTTGGCGGCAATAGAAAAGGCAATATAAGAACGTATATAAATCTATTCACAACTTTCCTGCTTGGCGGGCTATGGCATGGAGCCGGCTGGACTTTTGTAGTCTGGGGTGCTATGCACGGTTTCGGAACCACTATTCACAAGTTCTGGCAAAGCTATGGAATACGCCTGCCTAAATCTGTGGCGTGGTTCATAACATTTATGTTTGTTCACTTTGCCTGGGTATTTTTCCGAGCAACTTCTTTTAAGGATGCCGTCAAAGTTTTTAAGGGTATGTTTGCATTCAACACAATAAATTCTGCCTCTATTCTTTATGAGTTGAAAGCGCTGAATTTTGAAAAGACAATAGAAACAGTATTCAGTATTACTGTTTTGATCATTGCGCTTATTGTTTCAATCCGCTTCAAAAACAGCAATGAACTAAGGTTAAACTTGAATTTCCGCTATCTGATGTGTGTGGCTTTTCTCATCGTCAGCGGATTCATTTTTTTAAACAGCAATATATCGGAATTTCTATACTTTAATTTTTAGGAGTAAGCAATTGCTTAAAACATATAAACGTTTCCTTATATTAATCCCGATAGTATCGATTGTAATGTACGTTTTTATATTCATAATAGTGAATATAGCAGTCGATCCGTATCGCGAGTATGGACTAACAAACACGAAAATATATTTTCAATCCTATTATACGGTTCCTTTTAAGATGTATCAGAAACTTAGCCATGAAAACTACATTTTGGTGTTTGGCACATCGCACTCATCTACAATCTCAAGCGAGATTCTAAATCATCCGACTTTGAATATGTCAACCTCGGTTTATGGCAACCCTGCGGATGTATATTATTTTTTAGCTAATCTCGATAAACGGCAAATATTGAATATCGATAAAATTTATTACCTGATAGACTACCATATATTTGAAGATAAAATAAGCGATTATGCGGATATTAATTTTAACTCTAAAATTGATTTTATCTATCAGACCGCAAACAATTTGAATAAGAAAAAATTACTAAGGTCTGTTGATAACATACTGAAAAACATTCTCGGCAATAATACTACTGAGATTACCGACAATGGAGAATTTGTTTATGTAAGGCCGGTAGCTTATAATAATATTGTATATGATGAAAAAATAAGGTTTACCGTATCGGATAAGGCTTTTGAATTTTTAGCAAAAATCGATAGCTTCTGTAAAGAGCAAAATGTTGAAATCATATATTTCAAATCTATTTTTAGCAGATATTTTTTACAAAACGTAGATTATGAATCAGTAAGGTCGCAATTGTCGAGCGTGTTAAATATAATTGATGAGGTGTATTGTCTGATGTATGTTGAGGGTGTTTCCGAAAACCTGAATAACTTTCGCAACCCGACACATCATATTAATAAAGCCGCTGAAATAGAGATTAATATTCTCCAATCGCCAAAACTCAGAAAACGTTATCGGGTTACTAAAGAGAACCTTGACGATTACATGAAATATCTAAAAGCGAATGTTTTTGATTATCCTATTGTGTTAAACGACCCTCAATTAAAATAAACTAATGAGGTAATTGTACTGTGCTGGTTGTTAATGCCCGTTTCTTAACAAATAATATAACTGGAGTGCAAAGAGCCGCCATAGAGATTTCTTTATATCTGAAAAAGATGTATGAAGATATTAAATTCGTTACTCCCGGAAATGTAATCCATAAAGAAATTGCTGATAAACTTGATGCTGAAAAGTACGGGATGTTTTCCGGACACCTATGGGAACAGTTTGAACTGCCAAGATATTTAAAAAGTAAAAATAACTGTCTGCTTTTAAACTTAGCGAATACCGCCCCTTTATTCTATAAAAATAAAATTGTTACTATTCATGATGTGGCTTTTCTAAAGCACCCGCAGTGGTATTCAAAGAGGTTTTATTATTTCTACAAATTTCTTATTCCGAGAATCGCGAAAAATTCAGTGAAAGTAATAACCGTCAGTGAATATTCAAAAAATGATATTATTAAGCGTCTGAATGTGCCTGGCGTCAAAATTGAAGTGATTAAATGCGCCGTTTCCGATAAATTCTTAAAATCAATCAATAACTCTATTCCAAATAAATACGGCAAGTATATTCTGGCTATATCTTCATTTAGTCCGCGTAAAAATTTTGAAGGAATTGTATCCGCATTTAATAAGTTGAATTTAATGAATACTAAGCTGGTAATGGTCGGCTGCGAAAGCAAACATGTTAATAATCCCAAATTAAAAACCATGATTCAATCGAACAATCAGATAATATTTGCTGGTAATGTGTCGGATGATGAATTAATCGGTTTATATAAAAACGCCTGTTTGTTCGTATTTCCCTCCTTGTATGAGGGTTTCGGCATACCTCCCCTTGAGGCGATGGCTTGCGGGTGTCCCTGTCTTGTTTCGAATACTAGTTCCCTGCCTGAGATTTGTGGTGATGCAGCTTTGTTTTGCGACCCTTATAAGATTGAGGATATTGCCGATAATATTAATAGATTGTTAAATGATGATATCTTGAGAAACCGGCTGGTCAGTTCCGGTCTTGAACATATTAAAAAATTCGGTTGGCAGAAAACAGCCAGTATATTTGCCGATATGATAGATGAGGCAGCAAACGTATGAAAACAGCGCTTGTGCATGATTGGATGATGACTCTTGGCGGAGCGGAGAAAGTGTTTGCCGAAATCTATAAGCTGTTTCCGTCGCCGATTCATTCTCTTGCGGTAAACAGGCAAAACTTGCGGGGTTCGGTATTTGAATACATCGATATAACTACATCATTTCTTCAGCGATTTCCATTTATCGAAAAGAAATATCCGAACTACCTGCTGTTTTTCCCTATGGCTATCGAAAAATTTGACCTATCCGAATACGATGTTGTTATTTCATCATCGCATGCAGTGGCTAAAGGCGTACTGACCGGAACTAATCAACTTCATATAAGCTATTTTAACGGATTAATGAATTACGCCTGGGATTTGTATCACTACTATTTAAAGGATGCAAAACTGGATAAGGGAACTAAAGGATGGTTGGCAAAAATTATTCTTCATTATATCCGGCAATGGGATATTTCAACTACCAATCGGGTTGATTATTATATCGCCAATTCGGAATATATGGCTAAATCAATAAAGAAAATTTATGGCCGTGAATCGACCGTTATTTATCCGCCGGTTGCTACTAATGAATTCAAGCTTGAAACTGTAAAGGATGATTACTACCTTGCAGTAGGCCGCCTTGTTCCTATAAAAAATATGGACTTAATCGTTCGCGCTTTCACAATGATGCCGAAAAGAAGGCTTATTATCTTAGGTGAAGGGTCGGAAATGGCTAAGTTGAAGGTGTTTGCCGGGAAAAATATTGAGCTTTTAGGCAATCAGAATAGCCGGGTTGTTGCTGAATATATGGCTAAAGCCAAAGCATTAATTACCGCTTCAATCGAGCCGTTCGGCATATCGACAGTTGAGGCTCAGGCTTGCGGTACGCCGGTTATAGCTTATGGCAAAGGCGGCTCATTAGAAATTGTTAAAAAGGGCAAAACCGGCTTATTCTTTGATGAGAATAACCCTAATTGCATAATCAAAGCCGTTAAAGAATTTGAGAAGATGGAACATTCAATCGATCCACACAACTGTTCACTTAACGCTCAGCAATTTTCGGTTGATAAATTTCGAACTAATTTTAAACAATTTGTTGATGAGAAAATCGAATCGCACTTTTATAAACAAACGAAACCCGAAATTCGGAGTCTTGCCTTAAAAAGAATGAATAACACTGAAACAGCATCTGAAAAGTTGAAGGATATATCTGCTTTATGAATAAAATAAAAATATACAAAAAGTTAATTAACGAATGGGTTGACAGTGAAAAAATTATTACTTGCGGCGACGAGATGTCTAAGCGGTATAAAAAAGTAATGATGAAGCGCTGGCAGTACTTATATGACCTTTGCACTTTCCTTAAACCCGACAAATCCATTGATGTGCTTGATGTGGGAAGAAGTCATTTCTCGCAAATGCTGGCGGAATATTATAATAATACAACCACACTTGGTTTCGACTTGGCGGATGACGGCGGACACCGGGAGCTTGACGAATGCAATCTTGAACATATTGTGTTTGACCTTAAAAAAGCCAGCGATACAACCCTCTGGCCGAACGGCAAAAATTATGATATTATTATCTATTCCGAGGTAATCGAACATTTGAATGAAGCGCCTGAGTACTCATTATTATTTTTAAAGTACCTGCTTAAGCCGGATGGCATATTAATCTGTTCAACGCCAAATGCAGCCGCCATCCACAAGAGACTAAAAATGGGTTTGGGATTTAATCCCTACGAAAAAATAAGGTTCTTTAATAATAACCCCGGGCATTTCAGAGAATATACGCGCCAAGAGCTTTACGAGATGGGCAATAAATGCGGCTTGAATTGTATCTTTCACCGGTATGAAAATTTCTTTACTCATGACCCATCAGATTTTTATACGAAGTTAACGCAAAAACTATTTTCAGCTGCAACAGCGTTTGTACCGTCATGGAAAAATCAGCAGATAATAGTGTTTAAAAATAGTCATGTATCTGATCCTGTCAATCTCGATAGTATCAATACAAAGCAAGAAGCTGTTCAGGAATAAATAGTTTAGCCAATTTAATTGCTTTTGATGAGTCAAAGAAAGGTTTAAAATGAAATCTGAGTTCGTGATATTGTTGGCGAAAGTAGTGAGCAAAATAAAATGCCGATTATAACAGAAGTAAAAAGTATAGATTTGAAAATTGCGCTTGAAATTCACCTATCGCAGATGCCGATATTCGGTTATTCTGATGATGCTTGCGATGTTCAATTCTACGGCAATATCTATAATCTTGATACTGTAAAGGCGTTTGAATTTTCGCGATTTGATAAGCAGAAATTCATTGAGCTTCTAAACAACATTAGCGGCTTTTTCATAGCTGTTGTCGAAGATAAAGCTGCCGGTATTAAGTATCTTGCCAATGATATTTTTGGCAATTTCAGAATATACTATTATGAGAACAAAACCAGCTTATTTATTTCTGATAACTGGCAGATGATCGTTAATAAAGTCAAAGATGAGCATGGCAAGCTGGTTATTGATAAAAATGAAAAGTACTACTTTTCAAGGCATCATTATACAACCGGAGGCCGCACTTTTATAAAGCATGTTGATAAAATGCCGCCTGCTTCAATCTATACAATAAGCGCTAAGGGATTAAACAAAGAAATATACTTTAAGAAAGGCATTACAAAATCTTATAATGACAGCTATTATAGAGATAAAAATTTCGAGTTAATATCTGAAAACATTCGTAGAACTATTCAGGCTGAATACAAAAATATCCTATTCTTTTCAGGAGGAATTGATTCCACTTACTTAGCTGTCTCTATGCAAAATAAGAACATCCTGTTTACTCCGGTATTTATCAAATATATTCCCTGCACTAAGAGTAATATCATCGATAAATTAAAAGCTGCGGCGATTGCGAAAATACTTAACATGAAGCTTGAAATAATAGAAACGCCTCTAACCGACAATCTGAACCTTTTAGATAAACCGGTAAGACGGCATCCTTTCGACAGAGCTTTCTCCATAAATATAGAATATGCCGTTAGTAAATTATATGAAAAATATGGCTCATGCAATATTATCAATGGACAATCATCGGATAATATTTATTGCTGGGGTCCCTCAAGTAAAACTGTCGGTAATTTTATTCAGAGAATTTTCACCTCAGAAATATACTTCAAACGCTCGATGGTTATTAAGTCATTAATGTCTGCGGCGGCAAAACAGCTTTATCACATTAAATGGAATACAAACATTGGCTTCAAGATTCCGACAACGAATTCAGATTACTGGGTGGGTATGCTTGACCCTCAAGGCTATCTGCCGTTTATTCATACCGATAAGAGATATTTGGAATACCAAAACTATCTTTCCCAAATCGCTGAAGATACTTTAAATTGCCTTAATCGTGAATCTGAAACGGCGCGAATGTACTTTAAATTAATGACATATCTTCAAGGACCTGATAATATCTCCTTTGTAGAATCGTGCCGGGCATACAGCCATAATCCGGTTCATCCTTTTGTGGATGCCAGAATTGTATACTTGAAGATGAGATACCAGAAAGAATTAAAAAATCTATTCCAACCTAGATATGTATTAGAAGAGCTATTAAGGGAACGTTTTAAATTTGATGCTGCCATTATTACAAAATTAAGCAAACAAAAAGTCAATTCGAATACCGAATTTGAATTTGAATCATTAACAAAAAAAATATACAAGCAATGGGACAAAATTTCAGCAAAACTCTTATAAGCCATTTATCATTATCAGCCTTGATTCCGGCAATTAGGTTTGTGCTAAGCTTTACACAGGTTATGATATTATCAAAATACCTGCCTGTAGAAACCTACGGCGTCTGGTCATTATTTTTAAGCATGTCGGTGTTAATTTTGATGTTTTCATCATTTAATCTAATGTATGCATCTTTGGTTGTCCTTACCGGTAAAGAACCTGGCGAACAGAAGAAAGACATATTCTCAGTTGGAATTACTAAAATTGCGTTCACTATAACAGTGTATACAGGATTTGCCGTATATATGTATCTAAAGCAAATATTCAGCTTGCCGGTTATAGGTCTATTAGGCGCCGTTTTATTATTTCAAACACTAAATAATATGGTTTTCGGATTTTCCAAGGCATTGTTGTTTTTAAAAAAGCAGGTTTTGTTTTTACTTGTTGAGAGCATATTAATTATAGCTTCCATATCTATTAGCTGTTATGTGTTGTCGGGCAATATTTACAGCGTAATGTATGCTTTTTTAATAGCGGAAAGCCTGGCGGCGTCGTTCGGCATTTTTTTAATGAGAGATTATATAAAGCTATCGAAGTACAATTTTAAAATAGTGAAAAAATATTTACTAATTGGACTACCTCTAATACCTTTTGCCTTTTCTGATATGATAGTAAGGTCGCTTGTTCCGTTTATGATTAAACTGTATAATGGTTTTGAGGCGGTTGCCTACTACAGCGTTGCTCAAAAAATCGCGATAGTCTCTACTATCCCCATTGTAATTTTGGAAAATATATACGGGCAGTATATTAAGCGCAGCAAACTAAAGGCGCAGTTTGCCGGCGTAAAGAAAACATTATGGATGTTTATTTCTATCTATTTGGCTATGGCTGTTCCGATTTTTATTATTCTCTGTTTGTTTGGAAAATACTTTATCGCTTTTGTCAGCACCGAGAAATATATCGCTTCTTATGAATTGATGCTGCTGCTGGTAATCGTTAACATACTAATCAGCCTAACGGCAATTTTTGCGATGGTTTTTGCAGTGTATAATCGCACAAAGATTATCGGTATGATATGGGTAAGTGTTCTTATATTCTATATATTTATAAATCAGATATTAGTTCCCAGGTTCGGACTTATGGGAATAGGATATTCTCTTATAATATCTTTCACGATAGGGTTAATACTGGTCATTACCGCAGTTTTTAAATTAGAAAAATCTCAGCAGTCAGAGTTAAAGATATCTCAGCAATCAAAATCAGAAAAATCATTGCAGGTGCATCATACTAATTAGGCAAGTATTTACTTTACAATACTCCCTAAGCTGCCGATTAAAGATATGATTGGAGTTGAATTAGAAAAATATTATGGAGAAAAAGAGTAAAGGGAAACTTATTTATAAGAATAAGTATAATAGCGAAGCAGGCTATTATGATAGTCGCTCGATTGAAGACAGCAATATTAGCGAGATGGAGATAAATATATTCGATCTTGCCAGCCTCTTTTTGAATAGGAAAAAGTGGATAGCTTCAGTTGTCGGGCTCATAATGGTTTTTACTGTTGTAATAGTTTTCCAATTGCCGAGCAAATACATATCAACAGCCTCGATTATGCCATCCGGCCCGCAAGATAAAATGTCTATGCTAAAAGACATCGCCGGATTCGGCAGTATTTCCGGCAAAGATGAAAACTCATCCGAATTGTTCCCGGATATCCTGAGATCTCAATTAATTCTCGGCAAGGTTTCCCAAAAGCAATTTGAATTTAATGACGGTTCTAAAAAGATGAACATAAGTTTGGCGGACTATTTTAGCATCACAAACCCAGAGTTGTTAAAACAGGCTCTGGCAAATATTACATGCATAAGCACAGATAAAAAAACCGGTATTATTTATGTTTCGGTTGAGACGAAATATCCGGGATTATCGCAAGCTATCGTTAGTGAATACTTAAGCGAACTTAACTATTTTAATCTGCACCGCAACAAATTAAAAGCAAAAGAAAATGCAGAATATTTAAGCAGTCAGCTTGACGAAAGTAAAAATGAACTTGCCTTAGCCGAAACGAAACTAGAAGAATTTCAGAAAGCAAACCGCGATTGGTATAAAAGCGCTCATCCTGAAGTTGACATGATGATTTCTCGTTTGAAGCGTGATATCGAGATAAAAACACAAAAGTATATTTACCTTTCGCAGGAGTATCAGATTGCGAACTTAGATGTTCAAAAAAATATTCCTATTGTGCGCATCCTCGACTCTCCTTCTCTGCCGCTTATAAAATCAGGACCAAAGCGGCGATTGATAACAACGCTGGCATTGGTAGTATCGCTTATGGGTGTACTGCTGGCAATTATACTTATCGAATATATTAAAAAGAGAACCTCCGGAATTGAAAAGGAATCCTATGAAAGCTTCCGTGAAGAATTAAAGACAATTCCTCTGTTTAACCGAGTTTTAGATAGAAACATCGGAAAAGAAAAAACAAAGATCGATAATCCCGTATAATCAATAACCGCTATATTATCGCCCATTAGCGCGTAGGGGAGTTTGGCATACGCCCTCTTCTTTCCAAGCAGCATCATAAGCCAGACAGCCTCAGACGAGGTGTATTGTTGTAGTGATACATCCGTGCTTGGCAACAAGAATGACGTTATTACTTTGTCGACAATCTGATGTGCAGGGGCGTTCTCCTCAGACGGATACGTCCCCTTATTCACTTTTCTGTGAAATTGTCTTTGATTTATCGATATCATTAAGTCGATTTATCGCAATATCTTGCATAATGGTTACTGCTATAATAAATTTCAACCTGCCTGTCGGCAGACACGGCTGCAAAATCTGGTTTAATATTGAAGAAAATATAAAAATACTACCTGCATCGGCTATAATTGCGTATAATAAGAATAGTGATATTTAGAATGCGCAACTTGATGAAAATCCGGTTTTAATTCTGCCGGATTAGAGAGTTTGCATAAGGTAATTGTTATGAATTTGATTAGATAGATAACTGGAGGAAGAATGGTATCCGATAAAGGCGATCTTGCCGCTGTTGAGAGATTACAGGAAGGCTTTAACCGAATTAAAAAAGAACTTGGCAAAGTTATTATTGGCCAGGATAGAGTAATCGAAGAACTTCTTATCGCAATTTTAGCTCGCGGGCATTGCTTGTTAATTGGCGTTCCGGGATTGGCGAAAACACTGATGATATCCTCGCTGTCGAAAACGCTCGACTTGAAATTTTCACGTGTTCAATTCACTCCCGATTTGATGCCATCAGATATAACCGGCACCGAGATTATCGAGGAGAACAAGACAACCGGCGCGCGCGAGTTCCGATTTGTCAAAGGTCCGGTATTTGCTAATATTGTGTTGGCTGATGAGATAAACCGCACCCCGCCGAAAACTCAAGCCGCGCTCCTTCAGGCGATGCAGGAAAACGAGGTTACTACCGGCGGTCAGACATTTACTCTTGAACAGCCGTTCTTTGTGCTGGCAACCCAGAATCCTATCGAGCTTGAGGGCACATATCCCTTGCCGGAGGCGCAGCTTGACCGTTTTATGTTTAATATCTTCGTAGATTATCCCAACGAGGAGGAGGAAAACGAGATAGTTCGAACTACAACCTCAGCTTATATTTCGGATGTTGATGTTGTCATGAAAAAGGATGAGATTATTCAGCTTCAGGATTTAGTCCGTCGGGTGCCGGCCAGCGACCATGTTATCGCGTATGCTGTCAGGCTTGCCCGCGCCACTCGCACCGGCGATGATACCGGCGCGCCTGATTATATAAAGAACTGGGTTAGCTGGGGAGCCGGTCCGCGAGCCTCGCAGTATCTGATTTTGGGCGCCAAGACACGCTCTATTTTGCATGGCCGCACCACACCCTCTATTGATGATGTGAAGGCAGTAGCCAAGCCGGTATTGCGTCACCGGATAGTTGCGTCATTTGCCGCCGAGGCAGAGGGCATAACGGCGCTGGATATTGTGGATAAATTGCTGGCAGATGTGGGGGAGTAAAGATTTAGCTTTATTTTCCGAATCAAATTATATAAATTGTGTTTAATAAAAGGAGTCGAATTATGGGAGTAAAGCTAAAGAACTCACCAATAGTTGAAGTTATTTGTGAGTTTAAATTTAAAGATTCTTCTGAGGATTTGACTATCTATGGCGATTTTCATAATGAAATTGGGAAAGAGTATATTAAAAAAAAGCCAAGATCATATCAAGAAGTAATAATTAATAAGTCAGAAAGTGGAATTGAACATAATATTAAAGAATATAGATTACAGCAATTTTTCAGCGATGATGAAAAAACACTAATACAAATTGGATCGAATATTTTGGCCATTAATAGACTTAAGCCATATCAAACTTGGGAAGAATTTTTACCTGTAATAAAAAAAGCATATAGTAGTTATATAAAAATAGCCAAATTGAAAGATATTAAAACGATTAGTCTTAAATATATTAATAAAATTAACTTCAAAAAAGAGCAAATCGATTTTGATGATTATTTTCTTTTCAAACCTGAATTTAATGAAAAATTAGGGACAATTGATGGACGATTTATTCTTGGTTCGGAATTTAGGAGAAACAAAGATAATGATCTACTTAGAATTACTTTAGCTAATACTAGTCCTTTCAAAGGATTTAAGGTTGCATTTCTCCTTGACTTAGAATACAGTACAATTAAATTAGATAATATAAATATTAGTAACACACTTAAATGGGTTAAAAATGCTCATACTGAAATTGAAACAGCTTTTTTCAATTGTTTAACAGATAATTTAATAGGTAAACTGAAAAAATGAGTACTATTACTTCAAATATATGGGGAGACAGCTATGAATGGGAAGATAAAGGTTTGCCAATAATAACTCCAGAAGAGGGGTTGCCATCTGCCCATTTTTGGATTGAACTTACTCCAAGTATTTTCAATTATAAATTAAGAACTATTAGAGCGCAACAATACGATAAAGAAGTCCCGTCTTTAATAAATGCACTTAAAAAAAATTCTCAAAAACTACCAAGTTGTTCATATATATATGAACAAGATAGACGCGTAGATAATTTAAAAACATTATATCAATTTGCTGATAGTGATTCTATTGTCAGGTTTTTACAAAACAAGTCTATGCTTATTGATACGCTGGAAAAAATACCTATAAATTTATTAAAATATTTTTTTTATGATGATGATTTGGTTCTAGAAACTTTCAACGATCCAGAGGAAACTGACTCAGAGTATATCCAAATCAAGGTGATTACAAAATCTTCAGTAACAGACGCATTCGATAGGATTGAAAAATTTGAAACAGAATGGTTTTATGAAAATGTTGATTTTTTAGATCCGGAGATATCAGGTTTGATATTTGAAGTGGGTTATAGATGACTTTTAATTGGTATGATTATTTATTATACGCAAAAGAAATAGCCGGTGAAGAAATAAATAAAGATCTAACATTTGCAAAATATAGATCAGCAATAAGTCGTGCTTATTATGCAACCTATAATATTACAAGACTTTGTCTAGAAAAACATTGCGCTATTGATTTTGGATCAAAAAAATTATACTCCATAAAAAAGAAATATAAGAAGCAAGACCATGGGATTATTCCAATTTTAATGAAAACTACAAATGTAAAAGATATTATGACCAGTGGTACGAAATTAAGTAATTTACTATCAAAAAGAGTAGACGCAGATTACAAAAGCAAAGAAATTGAAAATATAGAAAGTAAACTAAGAGATACAATAGAAAATTCAGAAAAAATAATCTCAAGTTTAGAACTATTTAAAAGTGGCAAAGCATCAGTAAATTTGAATTCATTGCTAAAATAAGATTATAAATCATGTTTCGACCGCAGGCAAAGATAATACATTCCCCAAATCCTTGCTTGCAATACCAATAAAAATCAGATATCATACCAATAGCTAATATCATAATTAACAGCTCAAAAAAAATGGAGTCAATCCAATGCCCAAAGACGACAAACAATTAATCGCCTACTGCGGACTGTATTGCGGCGATTGCTTTGCCTATAAAGGCATGATGGCCGATTTAGCCAGAGACCTTAGAAAAGAACTGCGGCAATCGAAATTTGATAGAACCGCCGAATTCCTTTCCTCGATTTCTTTCTTTAAGGTGTATGAAAACTATCCGCAATGCTATGATGTTTTGGGGGCGATGGTGAAAATGCGCTGCAAGAAAGCCTGCAAAGGCGGCGGCGGTCCGCCGTTCTGTAAGATAAGAAAATGCTGTCAGAAAAAAGGCATCGATGGCTGCTGGGAATGCGATGAATTCGAGACATGTGAAAAACTTGATTTTCTAAAGCCGGCTCATAAGGATGGCCACATTAAAAACCTGCGAAAAATCAAAAGAAAAGGTGTTAATGAGTTCCTCGCAGGGAAGAAACACTGGTAACAAGTTATATTATCAGCTAAAATAAACGTCAGTATATAATATATTTTAGTTTTCTGCTTGCGGAGTTTCTTCTGTTATGTGATTATAGCGAATTAAAACTCGTTCTAAGTTTCTGAGAAGTTCAGTATTTTTAAAGGGCTTTTGAAAATAACCATCCGCTCCATGAGAAAGTATCTTTTCAGGCGTAATTTTGCCGCTATGCCCCGTAATAAGTATCACCGGAACATGCACATATTCTTTTTTAATAAAAACCATGAAATCAAAGCCGGACATTCCCGGCAGTAAAATATCCGATACGACAGCACGAATGTTATTTTCGCTAATTAAGTGCATTGCGTCTTCGGCGGTGACAGCTGTATAGATTTTATATCCTTCCAGTTCTAAGGTGTATTTCAGTATATCTAAAATATCCTGATCATCATCAACTATAAGGATTGATTTTCTGCCTGATTTAAGCGCTTTATCAATCTTCGCTATAAATGTTTTTTCATCATATGGCATACTGATCGTTTCACAGGCACCCAATTTCATATAGTTGACAACATTATCGCTTTTGCCTGAGGGGGATGTTGCAATAATCGGAATTGTGCTAAGATTCTTCTTTTGTTTCACATATTTTATAAGTTCGGTTCCGGGAATATTTGGTAAATTAACGTCAACAATAATAAGATCAAATGATGAATCGTCTTTTAACAGCATGATAGCTTTGTTAACTGATATTATGCTTTGGCAGTTAAATTTATTTCTATTTAGGAAAGCGGTTATTTCAGATGAAATCACTGAATCGCTTTGAACAACTAATATATTGAGCAATTTTTCTATCCTTTTTAGGAGTAATAATATCCCTCATAAAATATTAATCGGCAAATTTTCCTAACAATAAAGAAGACAACACATAGAATCTCTGCATTTATTATAATTTATACAAATTGCAACAGGCTTAACCCTATAAAATCCGCATAATCAACTGTATAACTTATAGTTATATAAATAAATCAAGGCCTGATTTACAAAATCAAATAAATCCTGCCATAAAGAATTGTATATCAATAATATTTAGTAAAGTTTACAATTTCATTTTTTTGAAGTAATCTCTGGCAGCCTTCACTACTTTCGGGGAAAGTAAAAGCTTACTGGTTAGAGTGGGAATCGAAATTAAAGCAAATGATGTATCGAGAATATTTATCACCGTATTACACGGTTAAGAAATTCCATAATCAGCGGGGCATGAATAAACAACCCCGATAGCTAGCTTGCGAATAGTCCTTGCTCTAAAATCTACTAAGCAAAGAAACCCGAAAACCCTCAAACGACGGTACAACCTTGCAAGCCCCGCCTGCGCAAACCAGTCCGCCGCGCTGACCACCCCTGAAAAGAACCAGATCGTGATTGCCATTGCCAAATGTATAGGTGAATTCCATATATGTCAGTCTTTTGGAATCATCAGAATTCTCGTTATCCGATAAACTTCCCCCAATGGTAAGATGAAAATCCTGCGCCTTTGAATATGTAATATCAATGAATTTCTCGCTATACGATGATGAATCAATCGGTTCGTAATCTATCATGTGCGTATGCAGTTCTATTAAATGGATATCGCTAAAAAAGTAATTTATTTCAAATTCGGATTTGGTCTCATCTTTTTTAGTAAATTCAAAAAAATCAAGGCTTGCCGAAAATGTATTGTCTTCAAAATAATTTCCTCTAACTCCGGCATAATACTCATAAATATAATAACTGATAGAATCACGGCTGTATGATTTTGCATAGTCGAATTCGAAGCCCCAATAATCAGACCAGGATATAGATAAATTACCGCGATACCCCCGTTCGCCAGTGATATAGTTCAATGGCAGTTGATGTAATCCCTCTGATTGGATTAGCCTATCTTGTCGGTTAACTGCCGGAGGCATATTCAATATAATATTATCGCTTGCTGTCGTTAGAATAGGACATGTTAGATTCTTATAATTCTTATATTCGAACATACCGGTAAAATATGAATAGAAAGCAGTGATATTAACATAAGTTCCATCGCCGCCTTTGCTTAATATTCGAGTAGGGTCGTCCAAGTTGCTTTTTCTTCTGGCATATTCTACATAAGCGTCCATGTAATCCAGGTTTACCCGGGCATTTATTTGGTCTAAATTGGATCGCATCTGTTTAGGAATAAAAGAAATCCTGTTTGGCATATTTTCAATGTAGCTTAAATATGCCCCGCCTATATGAAATTGATTCAATGGCTTAAACTTAACCCGCGCGCCGCGTAAAATATTCCCTGCTACCGGATCGCCAAGCATATAGAATACTGAGTCGCCAATTCCTTGTATAGTTGAAATAACATCCAAATCGAAATATTTTTTCCGCCAGTTTATTTTAATGCCGTCAAGAACCAAATCCGTGCTTGTTTCATCCTCGCGATATGTATTTAAAATTAAGCCTCTATCAAAAACCTGATAGAAATTACCAACTTGGATATTTAAACCATCATCTTCCCATCCAAAATAACGGCGGGTCAGTTTGTTTGATGTTACTTTAAGTGAAGATAAAGTATCCCTGACAAATACATGCTTCATTTCATACCAGCCGCCGGCATAGAATTGCCCCATGTAAATATCAAATTGAAATCTATCCGCGGCTGAATCCGATTTTGTGTCTTCATAATAATAATAACGGCCATAATTCGAGGCGGAAACATACCAGTCATCACCCTGAGCTAAAAGCTCGGGAACATATGCTAATGCTAATATGACTGACGCTAAAAAGAATACCCAATATCTATTCATCCTCAGCGTTTCCCGGATTATTCTTCAGAGGGTGTTGTTGATTCAGGGGCAGGCTCTTCCTTTGGCGAATTATCTTCTATCGAATCATCCTCCGGCGGATTCTCATCATCTGATAATAAAAACGGCTTCATTTTAGCTGTCAATGTACTGACCAGGCTGGGAATGTATCCTCTGACTATATGAATAATTCTCCCCTCGTTATCAAGCAGGAAGCCGAAGGGGATGCCTCTGCCTTTAAATTTCCTTCTGAAAACCTCGCTATCGCTGTCTAATAGAATTGTAAAATCCATGTTATGGCTTTCAACAAATGATTTAACCTTGCCAAGAGTACGGGCATTATCAACGGTAATGCCTAAAATCTTGAATCCGCGGTCTTTGTATTCATCATAAAGCTTGATAAGTTCCGGTATTTCTTTCTTGCATGGAGCGCACCAGGTCGCCCAGAAATTTATATAAACCGGCCCATTACCAACCACATCCGACAAAGTGATATTATTTCCATCCATATCGGTAAGAGTAAAATCAGGAGCCTTCTGACCTTTCTTTGTTTGACCGAATGCTAATGTTGTTAATGACAGAATGATTGCAATGATTGCTAATGTTTTTATTCTCACTTACTACTCCTGTTTTAGGTAGTCATTTTACCTGTGAAAGTATTGTTAATGGTTAATCTGTACAAATAAATGCCAATTACTTCGTTAAGTTAATATTATATCAGGTATAAATTGAAATACCCTTCATAATTATTCTCCTGTTCCATCCTTAATCCAATGTATAAAATTAAGGCGAATTGTCAACCTATTTATAGGTAGACATATAGATTATAAGATTTAACTGGCAGATTTGCCGGTAAGTTCCCGGAAGTTTATCGCAGGTCGGGTTCTTCGGTGAGTCGGAACCCGATAGCGTTAAGAACACACCCCTGGCCCCTCTCAAGAGAGGAATAATAAAATGTTGGTGCGCAAGGGGGACGTACGCCAATAACAGAATTGAAATGTTGGTGCACGGGGACGTACGCCAACCACCCTAAATTACTATGAATCGATTTCACTATACGTATAAATATTATCACTACTGTCCGGTCTTTTGTCCGCCTTATGCGGATGCTATAATGATGTCATGTCATTCCCACACTGCCCGCGTCATTCCCACACTGCCCGCTTCGTTCCCAACACTGCCCGCTTCGTTCCCAGCACTGCCCGCGTCATTCCCAACACCGTCCGCGTCATTCCCAACTTGATTGGGAA
>JAGGSN010000217.1 GCA_021159005.1 Candidatus Zixiibacteriota bacterium
AATGACAAGTGAAAATAATTAACAAAAAATGCAAACAACGCTGTGAAATCTAACATGTAATGATTGAAATAAAATCTAAAAATTTTCACACGGAAACTGCCAGCGCGATTTTTATTATCGCCTTGGTTTCGTTTTTCATTTTGGCTAATTTTACCGCCGGTTTTATTTTTCCGCTTTTTTTGGCGGTTATGTCGGCGGCTTTTTTAATCGCGCTGTTTTATCCCCGCGCCGGATTATACGCCGTAATTTTTCTCACTTTTATTTTTGAAAGGTTTTTCACGCTTCAGCCGATTATTTTAGGGCGGGCGGAATATAAATTGTATCCTTTAGACATTATTTTTATTGGAGTGATCGGAGGGATTGTTATCCGAAAAATCTTTCCCCTTTTCCAAAAGGGGATTAGGCGGGATTTCCGCGTAAAAGGAAGAAGAGCGGCGGATTGTTTTTTGATGTCGTTTATTGCTTTATCGGCTGTTTATTTTATTTTCAGCGCTTTTGTTTTAAAAAACGATTTTGCTTTAGCGTTCAGCAGTTTTAAAAACTACGCTTTTTATTCGCTTTTCTATTTCGCGGTTTTGCTTTTAATAAATAACAAGGAAACCTTGGCGCGGCTTTTAAAATTCGCGGCGGCGGGAGCGGCGGGAATCGTATTTTTTATAGTTTATGGAATTTTAAGCGGAAGCGGGCTCTGGTCGGAATTTACCCCGCTTTCCACGCAGGGAATAAGAATATTGGCGTTTCCCCACGCTTTTTATTTGTCTATGGCGGTAGTTTTCTCTCTCGCTTATCTGGCGTCGGATAAATCCGCGCGCGCCAAAAAATATCTCTATTTTCTCGTTCCCGTTTGGATTGCCGGAATTTCAGGTTCTATGATGCGCCATCTTTGGATAGGGCTTTTCATATCAATAATTTTTTTATATTTCATCGCTCCGCGGAAAAATAAAGCGGCTTTGAGAAAAATTGCCGCTAACTATTTTTTGGCTGTTTTGGCAATAGCCGTTTTTATTTTTTACGCCGCCGCTTTATTTCCGCACTCCGGCTTAAGCAAAAGTTCAGCGGCCGCGCTTAACGCGATCGGAAACAGGATCGCTTCAACGGCGAATATCTACGATGAAAGCATTTTATGGAGAAGCGCCGCATGGAACAGCGCCTTAAAAGAATACGCCCGAAATCCGATTTTGGGTTTAGGTTTCGGCAGGAAAGTATTTATTGAAATAGGGCGGTATAAAAATTTGGTGGAAATTAGGAATATCCACAATTCGTTTTTGGCTTTGCTTGTCCAGACGGGACTTTTGGGAGCGGGACTTTTCATATTTTTTATATGGAGCACGGTTAAAAACGCTTTTAAAGAAGCGCGGGAAAAAAACGATTTTGGCGCTTTCAAAATGGCGGCTTTGTCCGTTTTGATGTTCCATTTAATTATTTTTATGTTTCAGCCGTATCTGGAAACCAATTTGCTGGGAATATTTTTTTGGTTGAATCTGGGAATTTTAAGAATTAGCGCGAAATCAAAATAGAAAAATCTGATGCTACCTTATGTAGTTGAATAGTAGTGAAAATAAAGAGTAAATTAGCTTTATGAAAATTTTAGAAATAAATAAATTTCATTTTGCCAAAGGGGGAGCGGATAAGCACTTCTTGGATATTATTAGCCTGCTTGAAAAAAACGAACATAAGATCGCTGTTTTTTCCATGGAACACGAAGAAAATTTGCCTTCGCCCTGGAAAAAATATTTTGTTTCCAAAGTCGGTTACACCAGCGAATATTCTTTATGGGAAAAAATAAAAGGCGCGGCGAGAATGTTTTATTCTTTTGAAGCTAAGAGAAAAATAAACGGGCTGTTGGACGAATTTCAGCCTGACATTGTCCATATTCACAACATTTACCATCAGCTTTCGCCAGCCATCCTTTTTGAAATTAAAAAAAGAAATATTCCGATTGTTATGACCGTTCACGACTTTAAAATTATTTGCCCTAATCACAGCTTATATCATAACGGAAAAATTTACGATCGTTGCAAAAATGGAAAATATTACCGGTGTTTGCTAGACAAATGCGTGAAAAATTCCTACGCCAAAAGTTTTTTGGCTATGGCGGAAATGTATTGGCACAACAGTTTGCTGAAAACTTACAAAAAAAATATTGATCTATATATCGCGCCCAGCCGGTTTGTTAAAAATATTTTAGAAGAATGGGGGATAGCGCCCGAAAAAATAAAAGTCCTGCCTCATTTTATCGCAGACAATAATACAGTATTCCAGTATACTGTATTAGAAAAAAGCAATAAAGATGAGCAAGAAAATAAACAGGAAGATAAACGGAAAAAATACGGAGATTGTTCCGGAAATTACGCTTTGTATATTGGAAGGATTTCCAAGAATAAGGGTGTGGACATTTTGATAAATATTTTCAAGAATTTAAAAAGCGTAAAACTTTATCTGTGCGGAGAAATTGAGGATGGCATTGATTTGGAAAAATCCGAAAATATAAAATATTTGGGCTTTCTAAATCAAGCCGAGATCCAAGATTATCTGAAGAAAGCTCGTTTTGTTGTTTCTGGATCAAAACTTCCGGAGACATTCGGCCTGATCGCGCTGGAAGCGATTGCTCAAGGCAAGCCTTTCATCGGGTTTAGAAGCGGAGCTTACGGAGAAATTATAAAAGGCGGCGTTAACGGATTTTTAGCGAAAGATGAAAAAGAAATGGAAAAAACAATTAAAAAGATAATTGGAGGAAAAATTGTTTTTAACAGCCGTGAGATAAAAAAAACGGCCTTCCGAAAATATAATCAAGACGCATATTGAAAATTCAAGAATTTAGAGCCCCTTTTTTTGATTAAGAGCGTAGACTTCATTG
>JAGGSN010000218.1 GCA_021159005.1 Candidatus Zixiibacteriota bacterium
ATTAATTCTTCGACAGCAAAATATAAGTTTATGACAAGTAAAAATCCGAATTTTATATAAATTATAGAAATTGACAGGGTTTAATATATTGATATTAGCCAGATTTTATTTATCAGACAGTAACCTGTTTGCCGATTATCTCTTTTATATCTTTTACAATTTCCGGTTTGTATCCAAATTGATTTATAAAATTGTCAATTAGGATTTCTCTTACTGTGCCCATGTCTGTTTTCGTCCCCAGCATCGATGAAATTGAGCCGTTAGGAAAACCCTCAATTCCCCACGGATTAATCAAGTTGACATAATCAAAATTGTTGTTCACATTTATCGTAAGCCCGTGATAACTAATCCATCTGAATACAGCAACGCCAATAGCCGCTATCAAATGATTTTTAACCCATACTCCGGTCATTGTTTTCCGAGTGTTTGCCATCAAGTTCATATCTTTTAGCACGGATATAATTATGCTTTCCAGATCTTTAAAATAATTATGAAGGTCTTTACCTCGGGCGCTAAGATCGATTATGGGATATGCCATCAATTGACCCTGACCATGATAAGCAATACCCCCATTGCGTTCAATTTGACAAATTTCAATTTTCTGCTTTTTAAGCTCGGCTCTCGAAACCAGCAAATCGGTTTTTGATGAGTTTCTTCCCATAGTAATAACCGGTTCATGTTCGGTTATAATTAGACAGTTAGGAATTTTTTCTTCATAACGAAGCTGCACCAATTGTTTCTGCATATTCCAGATGTCAATATATTTAGTTTGTTTCAGGCTTAATATACAAAGCCTTTCCTGTTCATGGTTGTTCATGTCAAAGTTTCCTTTATAGAATCAAATTCAGCAAGCTAAAAGTCCAACAATTCCCGCATCAAACAGCTATCGAAAAAGAAGGGCTTCAAACCAGCGCAACTTCTAACTCCTCAAATGCATTATGTATGCGAAGGTCTTGCATATTTAAACGCTGATAATTGTTTTAAGTTCCATTATTATTTCACGGGTGCGCCAAATTAACAACTTCTAATACTACCTCCAAGCCTGCTATTCGTAAGCATTGGTAAATTACTTCAATCAATCTACAGAGTTATTCAACTCCGATTTTTCTCCCAGACTTTCTCCAGAATAAATTTTAGAAAGCATAATGTAAAAGCGCATAGATTGCGGCTTTTATAGGATAAATCATGTTAATTAATAATAGCGACAAAAGCAAACATTATTTTCGATTTTTTTCAATAAAATGAAAAGGCGGCCTTGCGACCGCCTTTGAGTTTAAATATCAGAAACTACTTGGTGGAACCATTCGGTATAACTCTGCCCTGAACAGGGGGAGTTGCACAGTTTGGCCAACCAGTAGGTGCAGTTGCCGGTGGAGGATCGAAAGTCGGATCAACAGGATGCCAGCAAGGCAAGTAATCAGCACACCACAGGATATCCTGGGCGCCTCTGAAATAGCCTACAAGCTTGATAACGTCGCTGCCCATTACGATACAGTCGCCGTTAGCATCTGCGCTTGCCCAGAAATATGGATTGGCAGCTTCCGAATTATGCATCATGCATGGAACCGAAGCAGTCGAACCCTTGAAATAGTTAACTAAAAAGGTAACATCACCGCCAATTACTCTCGGTATCCACAAACCCAATGACTGGTTGACATCACCAGCCATATATTGAAAACAATCCGGAGCCGCCGGACTCATCTCAACATCGAGCACAGTGGTATTGCCGGATGTAACGATAACTCCCGCAATAGTAGTATCATTATAATCATCGTGCGAGAACTCGACATCATAAGTGCAAGCATCAACATCCGAAAGAGTATATTGACCGTTTTCATCGGTATAACCGTCTAATCCAAAGCCTACTACTTCAACAAAGACATTTTCAATCGAATCGCCCGTGGAAGCGTTTGTAACAACACCCGTTATAACGCCGGGAACTCCAGTGTCTTCATGCCAGAGTATTGCCAACCCATCGACAAGCCTGTTTGCGGGATTGTCGTCATCGCAAAGATAGCTTAAACCATCAAGAGTATAGGGATCTTCAACATCATATTCTATACCAATTGTTGATTCCTGTCCCTGGCCGCTCGGCAGATGTTCCGAAACATTGTTGTATTGATAAAGCAATGTGCCGTCTTCGTAAAATATCACTTCAAATTCAAGCGTATCGTCATCATCGTAGGATGACACATTCCACTGGACAATAGTGTAATCGTTGACAGGTTCATCGAAATATTGGTAATATACGCCCTGCCCAATTTCATACTGCACTTTCGCTTCATTCCAATTTACCATTGCCATTGGCGCATACGGCGTTGTTTCGCTGGGAACAGGACAATCATTCGTCATCAGCCAACTGCTGCGATGGCCAATATGAACCGAACCGTGCGAATTAACCCAGATTGTATCGAATTCTACGCCGTAAAACTCGAAACGGAATCCCAGATATAAAGGATCCGACATGAAGTAATGGCTCCCTGGTTCAATTTGAGTTCCTGTGCTGGAAATATCAATCCAGTTAAAAACAGGTCCGCATGGCACTGTATTGTCTTTAAACCTGTGGCCATAGTTATCCGGACCGCCTACCCCCTGATGTTGATAACAGGTTATTGTTACAGTCATCGAATCGTTTGAAGTTTCTTCATCATCAGGATTTATCACGGTTAGATAGAAATAATAATCGCCGGGCATTTCCGGTGTGAAATCGACACCGAAAACCTGTTGAGCTGAACTTAAGCTGTCGAGCACAATGCCTGTTATTGTTTCATTGTATACGTCGTTATCAAGGCCGTCGTCTATGGTCAAATTCAAATCGAAAGTCTGCTGTTGATAGCCCGGATTCTCAACTGTAATTGCCGGCGTATAAGACTCATCAATAAGCATGAAATCAATTGGCGCATCAAGAGATACCAATCCAATATCATCAGCTGGGATAGCCCAGGACATATTGACATCAAGATTGATAAATCCGCCTTCAGTCAGAATCTGTCCCGTAACAGTTGTATCCTCAAAAAGATTTCTTGAAAATCTGATATCATAAGTATTTGGGAAAAGCGAAAATTCGTAATAGCCCGCCGCATCGGTAGTATCGGTTGCCCATAAAACTTCATGTCCGTCCAAAATCTCAACTATAACCGAATCCAAAACATTAGCGCCGGTTTCCTCATATACATAGCCGCTGATAATTCCTTCCAGCATGGGATTTAGCGAAATGTCTAAACCGGCAACAAGATTTTCCTCAACTAATATGCCAGCTACAGTTGAATCATGATGAGTATATATGGAGAAATTTACCGAATAAGTACCAGGTGATAAAGCCATATAATAATCACCGTTGACATCAGTAATATCAGTACCGGAGACGACCATAACGCTGTCGTAAGCGGTAACCGCTACCGAATCGATAGGCGTTGTTCCGTCAAGTTCGGTTACGGTTCCCGAAATCACTCCGGGCAATGTGCCCAGACTATCGCTTCGGCTGTAAGCCATTTCCTGATAGCTGTTGCTGCTTGACGGGTAATTCGTGGAATACAAACAATGTAAAACATCCGTATTAGTTATGAGCACCGATGGTATATATGTTCGGTCAAAGGTAGGCACGGGATCATAATTAGATACCGGATCGAGAGCCGCCGACCAGTGTAAACCGTAATCGAATGAATAGCTGGCATAAATCTGGCGATTAGTGGAGCCGGGAGGCTGTTCATCCAAAATTGCAATCATTGTGCCGGTGGTAGTAACCGCTATATCGGGAGCATACATGTCATAGCTTTGACCAGCCCAAATCATAGTCTCATTCCAGTTCGCTCCGCCATCGGTTGTGCCCACATACATCGCCGTATCGTTGTAGGCATAAATTATATGCACATGCCCGGCAAACGGCTTAGCTTTAATCTGGGGATAGACTATTGAGTAGGTGGCTATTGATACCACACTGTCTGAGGTCTCGCTTGAAAATGACGTTCCGCCATCAGTAGATACACCATAAAGGATTCTGCAATCAGTGCTTGAATAATAGTCACGCCAGACGACATGTATATTGTTATTAACATCAACGTCAATATCGGGCATAGCTGAATGATGGCCGTTTCGAAAAGAAATATAACGATCCGCAGAACGGCCTGTCCAGGTGTCGCCATAGTTGGATGACATGGAATAAAATATCTTGGATGTATCCTGAGCATTTTTCTGATTCCAGACAACATGAATGTTGTCATCATTATCAATGGCTATATTCGGGGAATTCGCAGTAACAAATGACGTAGTATCGCTTATTGGAAAATCGGTATTTGAATGCGCCCAAGAAGTTCCGCCATCACTGGACATTACCATCATGATTTCGATAGTGGTATCAAAGTTGGCGGTGATATAATCCTCCGGCCAGACAACATATATCCAGCCAACGCTGTTTACGGCAATGTCAATTCGGCGCGCGCCATAGATGCCCATGTTATACACGCCGTCGCCGTCATTAGCGCTAATCATTTGATCCCCTGATGTGCCGCTCCAAGTTACGCCGTTATCAGTCGATTTAGAAAAATGTACTTCGTAGGGAATAGGATAATCTGACTGAGCCCATACAGCATACAATTCATAGTTTGGCCCAACTGCAAACGCCGGACAATATACTTTTGTGTTAGTTGGAGCAAATGAGCTTATATACTGTTCGCCGGAAGCGCCCGACCATTCGGCATAAGCAAAATTGAATGCTGTTAGCGCAATTAGTATTGCTAATGCGCTAATTTTAACAAATCTCATAGATTTCTCCTTCATTTTAAAAAATCTTAAATTTCCTGATTCCCATTAAACTAAGTTAAATTAGATGATTAAGTTTTCTAAAAATTACAATAATTATATTAAAGAACAAATTCTTCGGAGTATGAAAACACTATACTCCTTCCCCTGCATAACTTTTTCCCAAAGTCAAGGTAAGGACTCTACCGTTACTTGTCAAGCATATTATTGACAACAACTTCCAAGCGGCTATTGACAAAAACCAATTATTGTTATCGTTTTCTCACATTTATTTAGCCGCTCTGTTTTAGATATTTTTAGCTAAACCTCCATTAAGTTAAAATATGCAATTCTAATAATTACTTCAAAAACAGCATCTTGCTATGACCAGTCTTATCGCCAGCTTCAATCTGATAAAAATATACGCCGCTAACAATATTTTCCCTATCCGATAAATCCCACTTGACCGTATTAACTCCGGTTTGACCATTGCCACTAAGCTGGTCAACAAACCTGCCGTTAATATTATAAATGGTCAGCTTGTAATTTACCGCTTGCTCAAGATTGAATTGAATAATCGTACTGCTGTTGAAAGGGTTTGGGTAGTTCGATAAGGCTAAATAATCTTTTGGAACAACAGCAGGGTTTTCATCCATAGAGGATTGCGGCTCTCCGCCGGAGATAACAAAAACCTTACCGCCTTCGTCGCCAAGCATCTGCGTGCCGGCAATAATGTCTTCAAAGCCGTCGCCGTTCACATCCCCGATATTGCGAACCGAGAACGGCTTGGCGCCTACATTGCATTGCCATAAATGAATACCTCTGGCTCCATCAATCAGAAATACTTCATGAGCAAACGAACCGGCAATAACTTCCGGAATGCCATCCCCATTTATATCATCGACATAATCGATTGCCCAGACATCATCCCAACAGCCACAGCGCCAGATTTCGGAACCATCAACACCTGAGTAAGCATAAGCATAATTGCTCCATGAAGCTACTAAAACGTCTTCATAATCATCGCCATCTAAATCGGGACAAGAAACAACTTTCATAATATATGTGTTTAGCGGTGTTTCCCAAAGTATCATACCCTGCCCGAATCGATGACCCGAAAAAGCCATAATACCTCTATTGCTCCAGGTGCCTACTATAACATCATCATATTCGTCATCATCAATATCCTTAATTGTGCAAACCGAAAAGGTGTTGGCATTCGTGTTAAACATCCAAAGCGGAATCCCTGATCCGTGAGAGGCTCCTGAAATACAGTAAACGAATTCACCATAATCCATAGAGGCGAATACCGCTTCATCCAAACCGTCATCATTAATATCAGCCAGCGGGGCTATTTGGGAAACAGCATCATCGGCAGTATATTGCCAGATTAATTCTCCGGTTGCGCCATTAAGGCAGTAGGCTTTATCAGCATCGCTGCCAGCACTGGCAAGAACATCAGAAATACCATCGCCATTTAAGTCATTGATTTTAGCAACCGAATATATCCAGCCGCTTGGAGGATATGTATAAGTATCATACGACCATATAGCAGCTCCGGTCAGTCCATCGATAGCAAAAATAGTCCTGCTTCCCCAGGCGCCGCCTCGGAGAATATCTTTATAGCCATCGCCATTCAAATCATCAGTATAAGCTACACACTTATCGCCCCAACCGCCGGAATTAGAAGGGCCGCCCTGAGGCTGAACAGACCAAATGATTTCCGTATAGTCGTTTCCCGAACCGGACAGGCAAACTAAGGGATCGCCTACCGCCCCCGCATCAAAGCCCTCCGCAATGACATCAGGTATTCCATCACCGTTGTAATCATCAACTGCCTCGACGCATTCGACATTTTCTATATGCTGAAATGACCAGATTTTTTCTCCCGGTTGGAAGGCTCTGGTACCATTAGCTGATATATCCAGGTTATATTCGGGATTGGCGCCGTTATTATAGAAGATTATATCATCGTTATAAGGGATTTCAGAACTTGGCGTAAACGTGCAAGCAACTATTACGGAGTCGCTGGGAGCAATTACCAGAGATTCCGGAATTGAAATATAAAATGGCGATTCAAAACTGCAGGAATATATAAAAAGAGATTGGTTGCCCGTATTACTCAGCGTCAGGTCTCTTTGCTGAGAACCGCCCCCAATTGAAATATAGCCAAATTTAAGCGGGGCCGGACTAACCTCCAAAACCGGCTGTGCTAATAGTATCCCTGTAAAAACTAATAGCAAGATAGAAATTTTCAACAATTTAATCATAGGCTTCCACCTTTCTTTTATTCTGTTAAACCACTGACTTAACTACGTAAATTCATCAAATAAAGTTGAGTATTTTACCTCTAAAATACTGTTTTTTTTCACGCTTCTATACTCTCTCAGTTGCTTATAAAAATATACAGTTGCTATAACTCCCATCTAAACATAATTCATATAATTATATTGTCAAGCATTAAATACATTGTTAAGTGCCTATATAGCCGGAGTTTAACACTTGCGTTTTGATAAGGCACAGCGCTGTAATATGTTA
>JAGGSN010000219.1 GCA_021159005.1 Candidatus Zixiibacteriota bacterium
CGATTGTTGGGTATTATTTTAAGAACTCTATAAAAAAGGCCGGACAGTAGTGTTAAAATTACATATATATTTGCCTAATACTACGATGGAAATTCTGGCTATTCAATATCCGATTTTAGTTGTATTATTAACCCTCTTTTTGTAAATTCATTAGATTTTTTAATGTGCTGTCAGGTGTTATTAAATTCACCTAACTTAAGGAATTAAAAGAAATGAATAATAATATTTTAAAAGGAGAAATGACGTGGCGAAGCATAAAATAGCCTGGCTTCCCGGCGATGGCGTCGGCAATGATGTTATGGAAGCGGCTAAAATCGTGCTGGATAAAATCAAGTTGGATGCTGAATATATCCATGGCGACATCGGCTGGGAATTCTGGCGTCAAGAGGGCGACCCGCTTCCTCAGCGCACTATCGATTTGCTGAAAAAAACCGATTGCGCATTGTTCGGCGCAATCACCTCCAAGCCCAAACAGGAAGCAGAGGCTGAGTTGGTTCCCGAACTTCAAGGCAAAAACATGATCTACCTCAGTCCGATAGTCAGGATGCGTCAGGAATTAAATCTTCGCACAAACCTGCGTCCCTGCAAAGCCTATAAGGGCAACCCGTTGAATTACCGCGATGGTATTGATATAGTGGTGTTCAGGGAAAACACCGAAGACCTGTACTCGGGCATCGAATTTTTCCCGACACCGAGCGAGTTTCGTCAGACAGTCGAGAAACTTCACCCCAAAATGAAGCGGTTTTCCGAGGTGCCGAATGATGAGATGGCTGTAAGCCTGCGAATTATTACCAAAAACGCCAGTCGGAATATTATTACTGACGCTTTCGAGTATGCCAAAAAATTCGGCAAGAAAACTGTAACAATAGTGGAAAAGCCGAATGTCATTAGAGAGACATCCGGCTTGATGGTTCGCACTGCCAGAGAAGCTGCCAAAAACTATCCCGATATCGAACTTTGGGAAACCAATATAGATGCCATGTGCATGTGGCTTGTGAAAAACCCCGAGAATTACTCAGTGCTGGCAACATCCAATATGTTCGGCGACATCGTTTCGGATTTAGCCGCTCAGTTAATAGGCGGCCTCGGCTTTGCATGCAGCGGCAATATCGGTGATGATTATGCCGTATTCGAGCCGACACATGGTTCGGCGCCCAAATATGCCGGCCTGTATAAGGTCAATCCGATTGCCATGCTCTTATCTGTTAAAATGATGCTTGATTATCTGAGCGAAATAGAGAAAGCGTCCGCGGTTGAGAGTGCCATCGCTACAGTTATCGCCGAGGGTAAAGTTCGTACCTATGATATGGGCGGCAGTAATACTACATTGGAAGTAGCTGAGGCAGTAGCGGCTCGGTTGTAGTTAGTATTATTCGGATGTATGCAATACGCCCCTACGCGCAGGCTTATGCGGATGGCAGACGTCCTCGTCTGCCATCCGCCTCAGGCGGACTGGTGCACGAGGACGTACGCCAGCCGCAAACGAAACCTAAAAAAGGAAGATAAATCATGCCCAAATTCGCAACTTGTTTAAACTGCATGGACGGCCGGGTTCAGCTGCCGGCAATTAACTGGCTTATGAAGGAATACTCAGCCGAGTATGTTGATATGATAACCGAAGCCGGCATGGATGGCTATCTTGTCAAGAATGAAAAGCTGCCGGAAGGTTTTATATACAAGCTAAATATCTCCGCCGAAAAGCATGGCTCTAAGCATATTTTCATAGTTGGCCATTATGATTGCGGCGGTCATCCGGTGGATGAGAAAACTCACCGCGAGCATGTGCATATTTCAGTAGACAAAATCAAGAGTATCATGCCTGACAGCAAGGTTATCGGCTTGTGGATAAATGAAAAGTGGGCGGTTGAGAAGATAGTCGAGAAGTAGCCGCGTAGGTCGGGTTCTGACCGGAGGGAAAAACCCGACAGTATTGCTTCGAGAAGGATGTCGTAATGTCGGGTTTAACGCTTACTTTGCTTATGCCAACTTGCTGGTGCATGAATGATAATGAGGCAACCCACTCCCGCTTGGAGCGGGAGTGGGGCACCCGGCAACAAACAACTCTTGCTGCCAAGCTCAGCTTGGCAGCAAGAGGGCGTATGCAATACGCCCCTACGCACAATAGCTTATACTATCTTTAAATTAATAAAATATATTTTATAAAATTGTCTGGAGATGGAATACTTTTTTATTATATTATTTACTCGGAACCAAAAAGATGAAAACCAAAGCCGTAATATTCCTGAATGGGTCATACCCGGATAATCATAAGCAGTTTTATATCGATGAATATCATGACCGCAAAAACGGTTCGGTAGTTATCGCCGCTGATGGCGGTCTGCGATTTTTTGTCGGCAACAGCCTCAAACCCGATGTTATCGCCGGCGATATGGATTCTATCGATAGTGATAATATAGCCAAGTTTCCGGAGGCGGTTATTGTGGAAGTTTCCACTGAGGGTAAATCGCTAACTGACGGCGAACTTGCGCTTGACTGGTGCGCTGGAAATAATATCACTGATGTTACCCTTTACGGCGGTATTGATACCTCATTTGAAACTGACCACTTGCTGGGCAATATATTCATGATGTTTGGTTTTCTTGATAGAAGTAAAGTTGGCGCACGGGGACGTACGCCAACCACAGATGTTGACGCATACGGACGTACGCCAACCACAAATAATTTCCCTCAGGATGTCGCTCGCTCCATCCTGGGGGACAGAAAAATCAGAATGCGTGATTACTGCCAGGAGATTATCCCGTTAGAGGATGATGAATATACGGGCGAGGGCAAACCGGGCGATATGCTGTCGGTAATTCCGCTGTCGGATGAAATCGTATATGAAGCTGACGGGTTGAAATATAACCCCGGCGGCAGAGTATATAAGTTTGGTCAGACGACGCCTTTACGGAATGAGCTGGCTGACAGCAGGTTTAGGGTAAGTATCAAGGGGCGGGCGGTTGTGATTAGGAATTATTTATGATATTTTGGGAGTATCGTGGTAGACACACGTCCTTGTGTGCCCCAGCTACGCAACAGACGAGGACGTCTGCCAGCTACAAAAAGTTACCCTCAGGATGTCGCTCGCTCCATCCTGAGGGATAGAATGGAGGTGATTATTATAATAGGATATAACACCAAAAACTTATTGAGATGAATAAACACTAACATAGTGAGATATTTATGAGCATAGCAAGTAGGGCAGGTCTTTTCGAGACCTGCCTATTCGGCGCGCTTATATATAAAATTACTCTCAATATACATCATCAATACTATTAATTGTAATGTACATTAAATCTGCAGTTATCGTCAAGCAAGCAGGCAGCCCCCTCCATTGGCGGAGTCGTCTCCCGCCATTTCAAACTGCCGACTTGCATTTTACCAAATAATAATCCACCCCATAAATAACAACCGATACAAACAGCCCCGCATATATCGGCTGGATGCCAAAAAAGTAATCAGCTTCCCAAATCAAGTTCGGCACAATCCATACAGCGGCAACAACAGGCGATAGTATCATCGAAAGCATAGCCATCTTGCCGCTCATCCGCCACCTGTCGGAAAACGATGAGCCAAGCGGTATCAGCATAGCGCAGGTACCAAGCGTGCCGAAAACATACCAGATATCGATTACCGACTGAAAGTATAACGCAATTACAATTGCCAGCAGACCCGAAAGCACAAGGCCAAAACGGGTATGCTTGGTAATATCGCCGCCCCTAAGCCGCCAGATAAAATCCTTGCCTATGGTAGTGCCTGCGATAAACGTATATGAATCGACAGTGGACATGACAGTGGCAAACAGGCTTAACAGAAACACCGCCTGAAATGCTTTCGGCAGCACCTTTGCCGCCAAAGCGGGATAGGCGGCAATCGGGTTGGCTAAGTCGGGCATCAGGGCGCGGGCATACATGCCGGTAGTGGTGGTCATAAAATCGAACACCGCCCAGAAAGCAATAGCAATGAGGATTCCATTGCGGGCTGTCTTCTCGGAACGCGCGGCAAAACAGCGCTGATAAAACGACGGCTCCACTAACGCAGCTAAGGCGATAAAGTACCAGACAAATATATATGATGCCGATTTCGTACCTCGCCAGACAAAATGAGTATCCGGAACATTAGCTTTAAGAAATGACAACCCGCCATAGTTGGAAACAAGCACAACCAACAATATCGCAAAGCCGCCAAACATCAGTACGAACTGCGCCTTATCGGTGAAAACATCCCCGCGCAAACCGCCGCTGAATATATAGAATATTGAAAACAGTGTTCCGCCGATAACCCCGATAGTAAGCGGCACTCCGAAGGCAGTATCAGTCAATACACCCAATTGAAGCACATACGCCGCCGGCACTGTCGTAATAAACACGAAAAACGCCCCAACCATCGAAACGTTTTTGCCATAGGCTTTATTGAGCTGGTCGGGTATTGTGTGAAGTCTGCTTTGCCTGGCTTTTTTGGCCAAAAACATCGCAAACAGAAACGCCGCCAAGTAATACGGCAGTCCGAACACAAGCCAGTTCGACAAGCCATGCTTAAACGAGTATTCCCCGACTCCGAGTATCCCGCCATACCAGGTGGAGACAATACTGGCAACGAAAGCCGGCAAGGACAATCGCCGTCCCATAACAAGATATTCATCGGCATCGGTTTTGCCGCGGCGAAAATAGCGCAGACCTACTATCACCAAAAATAATATGTACGCTGTCAGCAGGACTGCGCTTTCTATGCCGTAAGCACCGTTCATTAAGCTTAGAACTCAGTTGATATCGAGAAATAGAAATTACGATCGGCGCCGACCATATAGCGCGGCTTGCCGTCATCCTCCTCGATATAAGCGGCTTGCTCGTATTCCGTATCAGACACATTATTGACTCTGAACGAGGCTTTAAAAGAATTGATGCCGATAAGTCTGCCGAAATCATAAGCAATATCAAAATTTTGTATATGATAGGAATTGAGTTTGTAATCTTCGCCATTGTCGATATATTGCTTGCCGACATACTTGCCGTTTATGCCGAACATCAGGTCATTGATTATATATGCAAGTCGGTAGTTAGCCAATATCGAGGGGAAACCGCCTATTTTTTTATCGGCGCGGTTATATTCTATCGGTTCCCAGTTATCCCAATCGAAACCATATTCCTTATAGCTAACAAAATGATAGTCATTAACGCTTATGTTGCCGTTTATAACAAATTCATTACGAATTTGCGTATCAAATGAAAGTTCAACACCCTGATGGATTGTCTTTTCGGCATTGCCGGAGATAGGATAATTCATATCGTCGAGCTGGCCGGAGTATGGCACAATCTCATCTTTAATTTGCATCCGATATAGATTCACCCCGCTTTTGAACGTAAAATGCTCGGCGGCATGCTTTAAATCGGCGCCGACTTCAATATCATACATTTTTTCAGGATTTAATTCCTTGCCGTTATAAATCCATGATGAACCGGAGGCCGTGAAATTATCAGCTTTGTAATTGGGATTAGACCAGTAGTCTGTCGGGTCGTAAATATCCTTAAAAGCCGGGTGGCGGGATGCCATCGAGGTATTGAGAAAAATGTTCACCCTAGCCGATGCGTTATAACTGATGCCTACTCTTGGCGAGAAGAAATCATAGCTGCGATTAAAAGCGGCGTTGAATCGTTTATCATCCTCCAGCATATATTTATGTCTCTGGTATTGAATGTTAATCATTGCCGTTAGTCTGTCGAGAAGGTTATACGATTCGTGAGCATAGACAGTATAGGTATTGCTTTTGCCTCGATAGTCATAATAGCGGGCATCGGGTGCGAATCCTTGCGGGTAAACGCTTGCCCAGCTCACCTCGCTAAAATGATGGCCTGCATGAATGCGCATCTCACCGCCAAAAGCGAGAATGCCTTTGTTATGTTTAATTGCTATTCTCGGAAGCCAGCCCCAATCATGTTCATTAACCTCAGGGCGACGAATCAAATCAACCTTTTCGATAGTGTAGAGGCTGTCCTCATCTTTAATGAAATAATCTAAGTCATCGGTGTCGTAATAGTCGCGCGGAGCTAATGTCGTATCGGAAACCTTGATAGAATATATCCCGGGGAAATACTCCTCGACATCTTTTCTGCTCCTTTTCTGGCTATAATAGCCATTGCCATTGAAATAATAAAAAGTGTTTGATACATCGATATTATCATTCACATTCCAATCCCAGAAGAACTCGTAATGAGGCTGGCTGAAATGGTCAATTTCGCCTTTATACTCAAGCTCGTTGTATTTGCGATTACCGGTTAATTGCTCTGATGTAATTCCTTTATAGGCAAGGTGCGATTCCTCCGGTCCGCCATAGGTGTTAAATTTCCAGGTCATGCGCTCATCAAAACGGGCTATGCTGAAAAAGTAGGCATACATATCCGTCCATGAGTTATCGCGGTAGCCATCGGTTTCAATTTTCGAATAACGGCCATAGAACATATATCTGTCATTAATCAAACCGGAGCTGCCCGAAACCGACATCTTCTTGGTGTTGAAACTGCCATAGCCGGTTTCTGCTTTCAATAGAGGAACAGCCGAAAGCTCTGTTGTTGTCAGGTTGACCGAGCCGCCTATCGCGGAAGCGCCATACATCGAATTGCCGACTCCTCTCTGCACCTGAATATCCTGCACGTTATTAGCGAAATCGGGCAGGTCAACCCAGAAAACCTCGTGCGATTCGGCGTCATTAAGCGGGATGCCGTTAAGCATCACCGAAATCCGGTTCTGGCCGAACCCGCGTATTTTCATATAGGAATAACCTATACCGCTGCCGGCATCGGAATAGGCAAATATGTTCGGCATTGAGGCTAACAGCATCGGAGTATCCTGCGCCCAGTAGTTTTGCTTAATCTCTTTGTTGTTCATGTTTGAAAACGCCGCCGGTGTCTGGCCTTTTTTAGCTCTTGTCGCCGTTACTATTATATCCTGTCCTTTGAGGATTTTCGGCTCAAGCTCGATTTTCAGCGGCGAACGGCGGCTGTTATCTAACCGTATTATAGCGATTTTATAGCCGATATGACTGACCGATAGGCTGCTCGCTCCGAAGGGTAATTCCCCAATAGTGAAACTGCCGCTGCTGTTGGCAGCGGCGGCGATATTGCATCCGGCAAGCTTGACCACTGCTCCCGGCACAGGTTCGCCGGTTTGTTTGTCGGTGATTACCCCTGTTAGCGATGTCCCCCAAGCTGCGGCGGTTAATAGCATAAGCCATAACATGGTTAGTTTGGTTGTGTTGGAAAACATGATAGCTCCTTCCCTTGCGGGTTTAGAGCCGGCGTGGAAACAAAAAAAACCTCCTGCGTATGGAGGCTGCTGCGAAAGTCCCTACGCTGGCATTATCCAGATCAGGTTCTTAGGGTTTGTTCTCAGGCAGTCAGCTGGTACTGACAGCCACCCCGTTATTTGTTAATTATGAGCAATATAATGGCTGCGATAGTTTTGGCGCAAGGGAAATATGACATAATATGGAGAATATAGTACAAGAAGTGCTTGATTAAATTATTTAATTCTATTAAAGGAAATATAATATATATTGAATTGTAATAAACGTAGGCGGAATTATGAAAATTATTGTATCAATGCTGATTGCAATTATTGTTTTAGCATCTATTGCCTTTGCTGATAATGATAATGAAGCAATAACCCAAGCTGATTCAACCAAGCAAGGGAAAATTAAAGCAAAATCGAAAACCGCAAGTGAATTCTCGGAAGAATACAGCAAGAAAAATAAATTGAATTCAATTCCAGGTAAAAATAGACATCAAATGAAAAGGATTATAAAATTAAATCAAGGTATTACCGCAACCGAGCCTTTGGAAATATGCTATCAATATTTTGAATTTCGCAAAATAAAACGTGGTTATTCTAACCCCAGAATGGAATTTAAAGTTAGGAGAATCAGAAATAATGAAAAAGGCACTAAAATCGATTTTTACCAAGTACATAATGATGTCAGAGTTAAAGGTTATAGATATGGCTTTTTAATTAGTAATGACGGATGGATTTTATCTGGCGGCGGCCGCTATGCTCCGGAAGCCAGGTTTGTCGATACAAATCCTTCAATTAATGAGGATGAAATTAAGCATATCGCTATTAATGATCCACATGCTAAAGGAACCAGATTGGAACATGTACTAAAAACCGAATTAGTCATAGATTGTGAGGAGGATTGCCGGTTAGTCTGGATAGTAACCATAGATAATATGGAAGACTCTAGCGTTAAATCTTTTGAGAAAATTGTTGCTGCTGATCTTTATTTTGATGCAAATACTGGAAAGTTTATAAAAAAATATACAAATATAATTGGTCCCTGCTTTCCTGATATTTTTAATAATAAAAACAATAAAAAGGATGATAAAAATGACCACCAGGATAAATAAATCAATTACGTCAGCAGCCAAGCAGTTATTGCCATTATTATTAATCGCTATGGCTGCTTCTTTATATGCTGAAGACCCGGGCTTGCCGGATTCTGTTATCGCCGGCAACCTCGATGATTCCTTCATAGAAGCAAGTCCCGGAGATACTATAGACATCCCGGTCTGGATAAAAAATGATGAGAACATCATTGCCATTTATCTACCGATAGCTTTAGATTCTCAATATATTGCCGAGGATATAAGCGGTAATTTTTACGATATTTTTGATTCATTAAATACACCTCATTATGATACAGTCGATTTTTTGATTCATTTTCCAGATGAACCTATTGAGGGGCTTACAACGTATTCTTTCATAGCTCATGGTTCACCTAAGTTCTGGTATGTTTTTAATTCCGGATATGAATGGGTTCACATGGCAGATTTCAGATTCATATTAAGTTCTGAGAATTTATCAGCAGGTGATACAATACCTATTGTTCAAGGAAATAGTCCTCGTATCGGCGGCATACATTTTTCTTTTAGAGATGCGACTTTTTCAATCCATCCGAAATTCATCACCGGCGCCATCGCCATAGTCCCCGATGGCTATTAACATCTCACCGGATATTAGCAGGGCAGTCCGCCGCGGCGAATGACTCTTGTCATTTGCTTAGATATTTCTTTTCAAATTCACCACAGTTGCGCCCCAGCCGCCGCCGGAACCCTCCTCATGAAAAAAATCAATTACGGCGGGATGTTTTTGCAGGATGCCGCGAACTATTGCTCTTAATGTACCGGTCCCTTTGCCATGGATAATTCTAATCTGATAAATGCCCTCATCAAGGCAGGCGTCAATGTAATCGGGAACCAGCCGCTTTATTTCTTTTGGCGGAAATGTATGCAAATCGAGGGTGCCATCGATAGGCAGTTCAATCGGCTCGTCATGGTTTTCACACATAATGGATAAATATATAATTTAATCGCCATTATCAATGAAAAATCCTCCGGAATCAGGGAACGAATCGAAGGATTTTATTAATACAAGTCTTTCTGTGGTTGGCGTACGTCCTTGCGCGCCAACAATCTGATTCTATTTATTTTCATCATCATCCGAGGTCTTATCCTCCCAAGGGTGCAAATCGGGATATAATGACCAGGATTCTGATAATATTTCTTTTTCGTTTTGCCTGTTTTTTTCAAGTAAATACTCAATCACTCTATTTTTCATATGCATCTCCTTTTTGATTATAAATACATACAAAAAGAGGGCCGCATCGCCAGATTTATCATAGCTGCAATTAACTTATTATATTATAAGGTGCTGCATCATCATTCCCGATTATTATCAATTATCCCAAAGCAACTTTTTGTGCATGTATATGCATAATATAATATAGATGAAAAGAATTGTGCATACTGTTTGTTTCGTCGGGCTGCATCAATCGGCCGCTTGGTTTAGCAATTGATTATTAGCCGTATCGTTATCTATTATAGACATTATGCCAAGAAACAATAAAAGCGATTTTCCTTGAAAATATGTAATAATACTATTATATAATAATGTAATATAATATGCTCCATCTCAGAAAACGATATATTTTGAGAAAGGAGATTATTAACAGGATAAAACGATGTTAGCCTTTGCGTTTATCACATATCAAGGTAATTCTCTCAATCTAAATAACATACGGAAAATGAACTTATTTATAAGGAAGATTGCATTTATTTGCATTTCCTTAAAATGTCGGTCAAATAATTTGACGAAACGAGGTGATTAGATGTTTTAATTGAAATATCAAAAACCAAATTATTAAATAAACATTAATGAACAATGAATTAAATGCACTGCGGAACAATATAATAAACGATATTCAGGAGAAGTAATTTATGAGTTCAAAATATAATTATGAGGACAACCAGTCTGTATCCAACGAGCGGGTCATGATATTTATCGACGGCAATAATCTTTACCATAGCCTAAAACATGTTGTCGGTAATACTAATCTTGATTTTGACAAATTTTCACACAAACTGGCCGGCAACAGACATCTGATTAGAACCTATTATTATAATGCGCCCCTAAATAGGGATGATGATGAGGAAAAACACCGCCTGCAAAAGTCATTTTTTGATTCACTCGATTCAGTGCCGTATCTCACCAAAAGATTCGGACGTCTCGAAAAAAGAAATGTCCGTCAAAATCTGCCCGACGGCACTTTTATATCCGCTCCAACCTATGTCGAAAAGGGTGTCGATACCTACATCGCAATCGATATGCTGACTTTTGCCTTTAAAAACACATACGACACGGCAATATTGATTTCCGGCGATGAGGATTTTGCTGTTTTGGTCAATACGATTAAGGAACTGGGCAAGCATGTCGAGGTAGCTAATCTTGGCGGTTCGTATCTTTTAAGGCAATGTGCGGATAAGTATATCCTGATTGACCATGAGATACTAACGGGAATCCAACAAGTTTAGCTGTCATTCCACTACTGTCCGGCTTTTTGTCCGCCTTAGGCGGATGCTACAGAACGACCGATTCAGATGGCAATCTCGATTTTACTTTTGTCCGTCTTAGGCGGATGCTATAGTGATGTCATTACCACACTGCCCGCGTCATTCCCAACACCGTCCGCGTCATTCCCAACTTGATTGGGAATCCAGAG
>JAGGSN010000220.1 GCA_021159005.1 Candidatus Zixiibacteriota bacterium
GTTGGGAATGACGCGGGCAGTGTGGGAATGACATCACTATAGCATCCGCCTAAGGCGGACAAAAGGCCGGACAGTAGTGATAAAATATTTATATGATTCATTTTAAAATAAAATTCTTGCCAAAAATCAGCAGTTGTTATATTAATAATTTACGTTATGAGTAATCTCATAAAAAGGTTGAAACACTAATTAATCAGACCCAAAGGCGGAGATATGAATAGGAAACTACGCTTTGATATTGCGGACGAACGTCTGGCATATAAAGGTTCGCTAAAAAGATACAGCTTAAACAATGATAGGCTGATAGAGTTTAACCATCGCCACACCACAGTATTAGCTAACTATGATTTAGCTTTGGTTGAAGGCAATATATTTACGTTATGCGATAAAATTAACAATCAATCAAACCTTGGAGCGCTTCGCAACCGTCAGATTAGGGAATCGGTAATACTGTCGGCGGCGCTGTCAGCAGCGGCAGTTGGACTTCATGGGCGCGGAAACCTGAATCAGATACCCAAAGAAAAAGTAACCCAGGATATAACAAACGAACTAAAACGAGCCAACGACCGTACAGCGGCTCATATAATGGCTGAGGTTTTGCAAACCACTACCGAGATGCTGCCGGTCGGCGAGGAAGTGCTTATCGAGTCAACAATCACAGAGGGTGTCAGGGTAAAACCCGGCAAAGAGGCTGGCGGTAATCCGACAATCTCTGTTGGCGCCTTATTTGGCAAAAAGGAGCATAGCTGTCAGTATGGGCTATCCACACCGCAAAATGTTACATTGTTATCTATGGGCAATGATGTTATTGATGGCACTACTAAATCCGTTAAGGGACTTCATTCAAGTTTGACAGCGTTGTTTATTACAGAATCCAATGTCAAGCGTCATTTGCCGGATATTTATGTTCAACGCTGGATGAGCGGCGAATATTTTGAGGAGTTTAATCCGCGCGAGGCAAGCCTTATGGATGCCGCGGAGATAATCGCGCATTCTTATGGATTCTCCAGCCCTGATAGATTAAGCGCATTTTTCTTAGATAGAAAAAGACATTATCCGGCTATGGAAATATTAAATAATAATGGTATAGCTACTCCTTACGACAAAGACGGCGACCTGTTCCCGGCGATTATACTTGGATCCGAGGATGTTACATTCCCCAATGACAGAAGGCTTCACTCGATGATTGGTGAAATTGGCGGTTCGGCTGAATGGGCAGTTGGAGTTTTGCCCTTGGTTTGGCGAGGCGGACAGGCAATCGGCATGCTTACCAGCCAGTCATCTCTATCCCGGCGCGATTTAACCCCTGAAGAACTATGGAAAGAAAGAAATCACTATACTGAAGAAGAATTCATGCTTATTCAGGATGCCCGTTTTGAACAAAAACCGTATTTCACAATAAAAGATATTCTCGAAGAACCATTCGCCGGCGGCATCAGCGCTTTTGGAGGCATAACAGATAATTACTACCTTCCTTCTATGAAAGGCGTTGCCTCTGATAAAATGAAAAATACCGTAACTGTTAATACGCTCACTATTAACTCGCTGGGGATTATGGAATGCTGGGAGCTGACATTCAAATGTAAAAATGATTTAACCAATACCATAGAGCTGATGAAGTCGCCCAAAGAAAAACTGGCTAAACTCGAAAACAAAGAACTCGAAAAAGCTGTCGGCAAAATTCTTAGCAATGAACGTTTAAGAAAGCGCTTTCGCATATTTTTTAATAATGAATACTACCCGGCGCTTATTCCCGTACGCGACAGGATGGTGCTTTTGCCCAATGCGGTCAATACCCTTATCGAAAGAGGTGCGCTTGGGGAGAAAGACCGGAAAATTATCGATATCACTAAAAAATTAACCGATGACTGGTTTATCGACGCATACTAGATATATTCCTATCAAAATGATATTATTCCATTGCTTAATTAAATTTTACGAGGAGTTTATATCAATTCTCTTATAAGATGTTCAAAGTGTTTACTGCCAGAGTCTATGCCGAGAATCAAATTCGATGATAGCGGTATCTGCAATTACTGCCATTCATATAAAAGACAAAAGATATTAGGCGAGAAAGCATTAGCATCAATCATCAATCGTTTCAGGCATAAAAACAATGACTATGACTGCATAGTAAATATAAGCGGCGGTCGGGACAGTTCATATACCATCCTTAAAATGGTGAAAGATTATAAAATGAGAGTTCTGGCTGTGAATTACCAGAACCCCTTTACGCATCCGTTGGCAACTGAAAACATCGATAAAATTAAAAATATACTTGGCGTTAAACTTATCAGTTTTTCTTTTAAACCCGGTTTTCATCAAAGAATACTCAGAGATAATCTTAAAGCCTTATTAAAAAGACCAGACCCGGCTATGGTGCCAATGGTTTGTATCTCATGCAAATTAATCTGGAAAAATATTCTTGATATCGCTAAGAATTATAATATCAAATTAATTGTTTCCGGCGGCAACTATTTTGAACAAACATCTTTTAAAAGAGTTCTTCTGGGGAGCGACCAGAACCAGGATATTAAAAAATATTATTCCAGATATATAGCTGGCCTTACCTTTCGAGCGCTCCGAAATTTTCGCTATTTAAGACCGCAAACTTTATTGCCAACAATTAAGGGCTATCTTTACAGTAATCCCTATTCGCCTATGGTCAGATTTAAAGCTCGCGACACAATGAAAATAGACCTGTTTTATTACCTTCCCTGGAATGAAAAAGAAGTCGTCGGTAGAATTCAAAATGAATTAGACTGGTTATACCCGAAGGAGGGTTCTGGCAGTTGGCGGTTCGATTGCCTGATTGGTCATCTAAAAGATTATTTTTATCTAAAAACCTTAGGCCTTACCGAAAAAGATGATTTTTACAGTAAGCTTATCAGGGAAGGTATAATGACGAGGGAAGAAGGATTAAAGCGTTTAGAAATTGAAAACGAAGTAAATGTTGACAGCCTTAATAAAGTACTGAATATGGTTGGCATTAATTATAATCTATTAGAAAATTTACTGACTAATAATACTAATGATTAGTGTCTTCAATAATATGTAATTACTTGTAAGCATTTTTATTATTGTTGCGGCCACACAACTCCTGAAATCTCTACCTTTCCCCTGTAATGCTTTTATATGTATTGAGTTATATATATGTTAATGTTCTCTCGTTTAAAAGCTGCCGATAAAAATTACTCTCCGAATAAAGCTTATACAAATATATCCGATTCAAATTGAAAAAGACACAATAATTCAAACACAGGAGGATTCAGATGTTTCAAAAATTCACGTCAAAGAAAAACCTTTGGTATTTCTCTACCCTTTTGGGAATTCTGGCAATGCTGATTCTTGCCGGCTGCGACGAAAACATTACCGACGACGACATTGATGCATTACACTCGGTAACTTTTAATCTTACTATACCAGAGTATGATAATATGGATGATCTGCCGGTTACTGCTTATTTATTCGAAAGCGAGGATGACGACAATCCATACAAATCAGAGCAAGCGACAATATCCAACAGTGAAGCATCAATTACATTGGAAGATATTGAGGAAGGGGAATACGTTATTATGGTTGTGGTCAGCTCGGACGGCAGTTCTAATAGCGAACAAACATTAGAAAAGGGCGATATGTTTTGGGGGGCGCTTGATGTTGACATCGATGATGATGAAACTATTACCATAACCGAGGACTACTGGCAAAGATTTCATTCGGTTCTTTTTGGCATAAGAGGAATTCCCAGCGGCCATACCGGTGAAGTTATCGCCGCGGGGATAATAGAAGATGGAGCCGACTGGACAGCCTTAGAAGCTAATCTAATCTGGGGAACTTATACTGTTATATATAACACTACGGCAATACTTGCCCCCTGTCCAATTGATTGGGAGGGCGAAAACGAATGGATGGATGAATCGCTTCCGGCCGATGACTATGATGTCTTGTTCCTTCTCGATGTTGACGGTTCGCCGGATGATTATCAGCTTGACGGACCCTATAACCCTATTAGCGATGATGATTACATGTATCAATATAATTATACGTGTGAATTAGGCGCCGATGATGAAGATTATACATATCTTACATCCGCATTTACTCCCGTTGTTTTAACGGGCAATACCCTGACTATAAACTATGAACTTCCTCCTATGGGTGAGTTATCAGTTGAGTATGACGAACCATCCATAGTAGTATCTTTGTGGGATGATTTCAGCGATGATGACCCGGTTAGAGCGCAGAGCGCCTTAGTTGAAGGAAATGAGGGTACGGTCGCTATTAATTGCGTTGCTAATGGCACCTATCATATTCTTGTTGCTATAAAAGAGGGGTTTACCGATAGCTCTGCAAATAGTGAAGGAGAGGACGATCCTCATGGCTTCTTGTTCTGGGGTGCTCTTGACTTTGTGATAAATTCTGATAATACAATTAACGTCGAAGATAAATGGTGGCAATGGACGATGGATATTATTATTGGCGTAAAGGGCATACCAAACGGTAATAATGGCGAACAAATAATGCTTCAACTGTTTCCGGACAGCGTTGATGTGATGGGCTATTATGGAAAAGAAAACCTGGTAAGAATGGGCATGGGGACAGTTTTTAATAACGCCTCTTTGGTTGGCATGATACCGCCGATGCCGACGTGTGGACCTGATAGTTTCCTGATTAACAGCAGTTTTGAGGATAGCTTCGATTTCGAACTCGAATCCGGCAGTTATCAGCTTGTCGCCCTGATTGACCAAAATTTTGACACGCTTGCTTTCAATCCGGATGATTCTACGCAGATGTATAATCCCTTTACTATTGGCGAGCCGTTTGCATTTATTGACTATACTTATAATAGTGCTGAAGAAACAGACAAAATCCAGATATTAACGGGTTCTTTCTCAGAAATGGTTGGCATAACCGGCTCAATTAGTTGTTCGTTATATACAGGCGGTGATATATACATAGTCTTTTCCGAGGATAACAAACTTGATACTACGGAAACTTCAATTGTCTATGAAGATTCCACAGACGATGGCCCGTTTTTCAGTTTCGATGTGCTTAGCGATACAAGCGAGGAATATGGACTGGCGGTTTTTCCCGGCGTCAAAGGGTTCGTGCTTGGTTTATGGGATGTTGACGGCTCAGGTTTGTTCGATGGTCCTAACAGCGGCGATTATGTTGGAGTATATCCAACTTTCGATTCACCCGATACGGTAACATGCGGCGTCAGCGGCACCTCTGATATTGATTTCAGTATTGATATACCTGTCGATAGTCTGCCGGAGCAATAATAATTTTTTAATCTCTCAGCATATAAAAAATGATGATGAAATGCAGGCGCTGGAATAAATCCGGCGCCTGTTTTTTTAATCAATATCATTCAAATATCGCCGCACCATATCCAATGCCGAATAGCAGGCGCGAAGACGGTTCTGATTGCGGTCTTTGCCGTAATGAAAATCTTTAGCCTTGGTACTGTCCTCAGCGGCAATCCCAATATATGTTAAGCCAACCGGCTTTTCGGGTGTTCCGCCAGTAGGTCCGGCAATACCTGTAATTGCCGCTCCTATTGAGGCGCCGGTAAGTTTTTTTACACCTTCAGCCATATACTTAACGGTTTCAGCCGACACTGCGCCATGACGTTCAATAGTGAGCGCGGGCACATTGAGGATTTTTATCTTGATATCATTCGAATAGGATATAACGCCGCCGAGAAAATAGTCTGAGGATCCGGGAATAGCGGTAAATATATTGCCCAGCATACCGCCGGTGCATGATTCCGCCACGGCAATTGTCAAACCTCTATCCGCAAGCTGTTTTCCGATAATATCAGGCAGTTCGTCATTATCGCAGCCAAAAATGTATTTGCCGATTATTTCCGTAAACTGTCTCTCGATTTCAGCAATTGCCTCTCTTGCTTTTACTTCATTATCAGACTTAACCGTTAAGCGAATATCAACGCCTCTGAAACTCGGCAGGAAAGCTATCTTTACCGGAGATTTCTCCTCAATGATATTTTTTACTTTCTCAAAAATAACCGACTCGGCAATACCAATGGTTCGTATTTTTCGATGAATAATATTAATTTGTCCGCTTATCTTTTCCTTAAAGTAGGGTAAAACCTGTTCTTTTATCATTATTTTCATCTCGGAGGGCACACCGGGCATGGAGATAAATATCTTGCTGTTCTCCCTGAATAAAATTCCAAGAGCCGAACCAATCCTGTTCTCAAAAAACTTTGCTCCTTGCGGCAATAGAGCCTGATTCTGATTAATCGGCGGCATCACCATCCCCTGCGCCTTGTACTTATCTTCAAGTTCTTTAAGTATGCTATCATGAAAAACAAGCTGTCTTCTAAAATACTTGCAGATAATTTTCTTGGTAATGTCATCATGAGTAGGCCCCAAGCCGCCGGTAGCTAATACAATATCAACCCGCTTCATCGCCTGCGCAATCGCATTTAGAAGTGTTTCGGAATCATCGCCTACAGTTGTATGGTAAACAAGCTCAATTCCGGCTTCGGTTATTTTTTCGCCAATAAAGGAGGCATTAGTGTCTATTGTCTGTCCATACAACAACTCATCACCGATTGTTATTAATTCTGCTTTTATCCTATCCATTGAATACCCCAACTCCTTAGAAGAGTAATTATCAAATGAAGCACAACTGCCGCATAAACACCAGCCGCAATATCATCAGCGACAACTCCGGTTCCGCCTGAAATCTTTTCCCATTGTCTTGCCGGCGGCGGCTTAACAATATCAAACAGGCGAAACAAGAAAAACCCCAAGATATAGCAGATTATATTATGAGGAGCCATAAACAAAGCAACCGCCTGACCCGCCCATTCGTCGATTACAATATGACCGTCATCGGGACCAAAATACTTTATGCCGATATCTGAAAAATATACGGCTATAAAATAAAAAATTATTATTACTACAAGCTGAATATACCAAAGCGATGGCCAGGCGAACCATAATATAATACATGCAAAAAGCGAGCCCCAGCTTCCGGGGGCAATCGGCATATAGCCTGAAAAAATACCGGTAATAAAAAACTTGTTAAATATCTCAATGATTTTAGGTGTTTTCTTTTCTGTCATTTAAGTAGTCCTTTCAGCATTCCGCTTGATTTAAGTAAATAATCAATCCCCGTAGCAACAGTAAGAATAACCGTTATTAATATTAATAAATCAAAAACCGTATTTGTCATGGGAGAACTAAACATTGCCCACTTGTAGCCAGCCGGAACAAGCCATGTCTTTAGGTTGATAAAAACCAGAATACAGGAAATTACCACCATCTGCGAGGCGGTTTTCCATTTGGCGGCATACGATGAGGTAATAACCATTCCTTTATAAGCGGCTATGGAACGCAGTCCAATTATAAAAAATTCTCTTATAATAATCGTAGCAACCATCCACGCCTTAGCATAGCCAAGATTAACAAAAGTTAAAAAAGCGGTTGAAACGAGAATTTTATCAGCCAGCGGATCCATAAACTTGCCGAAACCTGTCATACTTCCCATGCGACGGGCAAAATAGCCGTCTAAAATGTCGGTTAGGGCGGCGATAATGAATACAATAGTAGCCGCCAATCGGCTGTAGGGGTTTTCTATCAGGAATAACACCATATAGACAGGCGATAAAAAAATCCTCGAAAGTGTTAACAAGTTAGGTAAATTCATTAGTTAATTGCTCTTTTTTAACAAAATATGAATTTACACTGTATAATTAACTCTGTCAATCGGTTTCAGAATATTAAAACATATCATCGGAATAAATCATGTTAATATTGCAGGAGTTTCCCCGTTATTTTCAGAACATAGCAGGTCGGGTTCTGACTCGCTGAAGGCGAGGAAAAACCCGACAATTCTCGCAGTACAATAAGCCTCATACCTTTAACAAATTGCTTATCGGAAACGAATGTCGGATTTTTCCCTCCCCGCCACGTCGTCCGCCATAGGCGGAGCAATGACTTTTCCAACAAACTCATTAGGTAAGGTCAATACAGTTACCAAGCGGCTCTTAGCAATCAGTTCCATATTATTCAGCGAACCCTAATTATTTGAAATGTTCAAATCAGTATCTTTCCTGCTCGATGGGATTCCATACAGGCAACAAATCTTTCAATACATGATAATATATGTATATCGCTGCCGCCAAGCGAGAAGGCATAGGATTGAATTAAAAATTCATCGTTTTCGTACCCCTCAATCGTTCCATCAGCAGTGTTTATCAAAGTTGTTTTAAAGCCTGTATTTTCGAGTGAGGTTTTATCCAAGCTAATAAGATGTGTTTGGTCTGTTTTGAATCTTTCTTTATCCTCAAAGTTAATATTGCCAACCTGTTCTACTTCTATTTCATTACCGAAATGGGGTATTTTAAGAAGCTTAGTCCGAACCCCCATCGACATCGCCAAAAGAATATGCCCCAAACCGGTCGCCAGTATCGGGCGAAGCCCCACCAAGCGGGCGATATTGTCAATCGCATATTTCATCTTTTCCGGTTTGCCCGGTCCGCCTGCCAAGAGTATACCCTCCGGTTTGAGCGCAATCACCTCCTCGGGCGAATAATCAGCAGGCACAATCCTTATATCACAGTCATACTTTTTCAGGTTGCGAAGCAGCGAATATGGCAAACCGAAATCATAGGCTACAACCAAATAGTTCTTTTCAATAAATTTGCCATTATGCCGCCGTTGTACCGGCATATCCCAAAAAAACTCCAGAGAGGTCGAAAGCCGTCGAGTAAAATCATGGCCGCTGTCGGCTGAAGTTTCAAAAGGGTTACAAGCTTGGTGGCCGTTCACGTTTTCATTTTGAATTCTCTTAGCCGTTTCCAAACTTGAGGTTAGTATGCCTGATTTATCCGCCAATGGCGGGTTTTGTTCGAGCGTGTTTCTAAGCTGTTCAGGCTGATTAGGTTTAAAAAACGGTATCATATTTGAGCCTAAAAAGTTTTTTAGGTTATAGTATTTATTCTGATACTGCGATTTGCAAAGCGAGCCAAGTATAATCAGTCCCTGAAGATGCGGTTTGAATGATTCAATTTCGGAGAATAAAGGCCAGCGATTATATACTATTTCCGAGCCTGAAACTATTATTTTACCGCTGTTAACAGGTTCGGTTAATATTTGGTAGCGGAAATTCCGGGAATTATATACAACAACCTCACCAAAGGCATCATCACCCATGCAAATTGCTTTTCCGGGGAAAATTTCCCCATTTGTCAGTCCCAGGTAGGCGTTCATTCTGAAAGTTAGTACATATCGCAAGCAGATAAATTTGTCAAGCGATTTACTAAAAAATTGCAGCAATTTGGGATTTTGTATTTTAAACCGGTAATAATATAGCTTTATTTTGTTGACTTTCGGTCGATAAGGATTATATTCAAGTCTTTAATATGTTGACGGTACTATCCGTCGCTATCAGCTAAATTGTTTACTGATTGATAGTTAAATTGTAACTGCTATTTCCGGAGTGGATGAATGAGACAATCACAAAAAGTAAGTTTGATCATTGTTGCTGTGCTGGTTCTGTTATCGCTTTATGGTCTTTATCCCTCTTTAGTGTATCACTCGATGAGCCACGAAGAGCAAGAGACATTAAAAGCCGAAAATCCTACAGAATATTATGCTCTTAAGAAAAAATCTTTAAAGCTTGGGCTTGATCTCAAGGGCGGAATGCACATAGTATTGCAGGTACAAAAACCTGAGGAGGGCAAGTTATCGGATGTTTTAGATAGAGTTTTGGAAATTATCAGAAACAGGGTCGATAAAATTGGTGTTGCAGAACCCCAAATTCAAACATCCGGCATAGACCGAATTGTCGTAGACCTTCCCGGGTTTACCGATATCGAGCAGGCTAAAAAACTCATTGGTGAAACAGCCCAATTGCAGTTTAAACTTCTCCCAACTCCTGAGGTAACGCAAGCGCTGATAAATCAAATTGACTCTATTTTAGTCTTGGTAAAAACCGACTCATCAGATATTTCTTCCAAGGATGAAACTGAAGCCTTAAGCGATACCTCCATGGAAGCCATCGTTGATATATTCGAGGAACAAGCGCCAGGGGAAGACACCTCTGCCGAAAGCGAAGAGGATTATTATTCCCAACATCCGTTTATGCGGCTGGTACATCAAAATGACGGCACCAGGCTTGTTATATCAAGAACTGATTACTATGAAGCTCAAAGGTTGTTGAATTTTCCCGAAGTCCAAGCAATAATTCCTAAGGATATTCAGTTGGCTTGGGCTACAAGAGATTTTTATATCGGCGAACGAGCTTATCAATCGCTGTATTTTCTAAAAAAGCAGGTTGAATTGAGCGGCGATCATCTTATTGATGCAAACCCTACTTTTGACCAGTTCCGCCGCCCGGTAGTAAATTTCGAATTGGATGGGGCGGGCGCTAAAATGTTTTCCGCTTTAACCGGCGCAAATGTCGACAAACCGCTGGCTATCGTGCTTGATGACAGAGTCGAATCTGCACCCGTCATTCGCAGCCGCATTCGCGATAAGGGCCAAATCGAGCTTGGCGGAAATGCCACATGGGATGAAGCCAGACTTTTATCGGTTGTCTTGAAAGCCGGCGCTCTACCTGCCAAAGTTGACATTATACAAAATTCAGTTATAGGACCATCATTAGGGCAGGATTCAATTAACAAAGGCAAAAAAGCGTCTTTAATTGGCTTACTGTTGGTAATTGCTTTAATGTTATTTTACTATAGGATATCTGGTTTAATTGCAGATTTCGCCCTCCTTCTAAATTTCTTGTTTATTCTGGGCTTTATGATTATACCGGGTATTAATGCAACACTTACTCTGCCGGGAATTGCCGGAATTATTTTAACGATGGGTATTTCGGTTGACTCTAATGTGTTGATTTTTGAACGAATACGAGAGGAACTTCGAACCGGGAAAACGGTTAGAGCGGCTATTGATGCCGGTTATTCGAGAGCATTGCTAACAATTGTCGACTCGCATGTTACAACATTGATTACAGCGTTGTTTCTGTTTATGTTTGGCACCGGTCCGATTAAAGGATTTGCAGTTACTCTTTCGGTTGGCGTTTCGCTTTCGCTTTTCACAGCGCTTTTTGTAACTAAAATTATTTTCAACATGCGTAAAAAATACAAAGCTCTTAGCATATAGGCGGTAAATAATCATGATAGAGATAGTAAAAAATACGAAAATCGATTTTATTGGAAAACGGTATATTGCATTCATTGTATCGGGGCTTATGGTTGCCATAGGAATTATAGCCTTCGGAATGATTGTTACAGGCAATGCCAATCTCGGGATTGATTTTGTTGGCGGAGCTATGATTATGGGTAATTTCGAACAACCTGTTTCTGTAAACGACTTGCGCTCTGCATTTTCGGAAGAAGGTCTTGGAAGAGTTGACATCCAAAACATTATGGGAGAGGCTATTGCCCCTAATTCCTTTATTATACGCACAATAGGAGAATCTGATACAGCTGGTGATTCGCTTTTTAGCGAATATATTACCGCTCGAATAAAAAACCGCTTTCCTGCTAATCCTTTTCATGTTGACAGCATTGATGATATAGGCGGCGCTGTGGGCAAAACTCTTCGGGAACAGACTAGCTGGGCAGTTCTGCTTGCGTTAATGGGTATCTTGGTTTACATCTGGATACGGTTCGATTTCCGTTTTGGGGTTGCAGCTACGATTGCTACATTCCATGATGTCATTGTTGTTCTTGGAATATATTTTCTTTTGGGCAGGGAGGTTTCGCTTCTTTTAGTTACAGCCCTTATGACCCTGGCGGGATATTCATTAACCGATACAGTTGTAATCTATGACCGTATCCGCGAAAACCTGAAACAATTCCGAAAACGGGGCAATTTTGCAGAAACTATCAATGATTCCGTTAATGAGGTACTCTCGAGAACTATTATTACCAGTAGTACGACTCTTCTGGCAGTATTGTCGCTATTGGTATTTGGCGGCGAAGTACTTCGCGATTTCTCATTAGCGCTGCTATTGGGAGTTCTGGTTGGCACTTATTCATCTGTGTTCATTGCCAGTCCTATTATAGTGGAATGGGAAAAGAGAAGCCCCAAAAGGTTTAAATGAGCCAATTGAGTTAATAAGAAATTTTTAAAAGGGACGCGGTTAAGGCGTCTCTTTTTTTATCCCGGATTATTCACAAACTTTTGTTCCTTATAAGACACCCTGTATTCTTATGATTTTATGACAATACTAATGTCATATTATTGTTCTATTGATTAAAACTGATTTTTAACAGGGATGCTAACCCTGATTATTTATAAAATCAATTTTGTTATTAGAAATACGCATTTAATCTCATGGAAATAATATGATAACAACAATATCAGGAACCAAATGAGAATACAGAGTGTTTTTATGCTATCAATAGCTGCCTTGTGCTGTCGGAAGAAACACAGATTAGGATGTGTGAATAATGCGGGCTAATTTTATGAATAATGCAGGCTAAAAATAATCGAGTACAAACGTTGATATTAGGATTATTTATACAATTAAAATTAAGTCATATGCTATTCCATATTTTACTCTATTTCTAAGATTTTTGGGTTTTACCGCGGAATATTATCATGCTTGCGATTTTTCGGTATTATTGATTGTTCTATAACCACTTATATGTTTTTCAAATTACAACTTTGCTTAAATAATATTGAAACATTTTTTACATTATATATAAAATATGGATAGAATCAACCGAATATATTAATTGACTGAAGAAATTAAAAAAAATACTTGAAACCTTTACTAATGTTTATTAGTAATATATTTCTTATAAAGGAGGAAAGAGTGCCAAGAAAGAAAACAACTGCAAAAACAACTGCAAAAAGAAAAACCACTACGAAAAAATCCGTAAATAAAACTGCAGCAAAAAAGATAACCATGAAACTGCAGCAGCCTGAAGAAATTTCACAAGAAGTTCGTCAATACGCCTATGATATGTATATCAAAAAAGGCGGCTGGCATGGCGGCGACTTATCGGATTGGCTCGAAGCGGAAAAGAAAGTTAAAGAAAAACACTGTATGGTATAGTTAATAATCTTTAAGGATATTTTCCGGATACGGTTTTTTCAAACAATTAAGAACCCGTCAGCATATGTTGGCGGGTTTTTTATATAGGGACTATTTTAGCTCAGATTTTAATTTGACCCGGATTTTGCAGCCATGCCCGCCGGCAGGCAGGTTGGAATATTATTACAAATATCAACGCACCCCTAAATCCCCCGCCACTGGCGGGAGACTTTGAGATTGCATAATCATATAACATGTCAAAGGCAGTTATTATTCCCCTCTTGAGAGGAGCTATGGGTGTGTTCTTAACCCTAAATATTATTAGAGAAATTATTCTTAATTTTTTGATCCAAGTCTTTAATGGCTTGCTCAAATTTTAATTTGGTGACTCTTCTTCTCATTAAAAGTTCGCTGCAGTCTCCCGGAATAATGTTTTGTATGGATAGGGTTGCAATACCATCATTCCTATGGGAAGGCGGCATTTCAATTTTATTGCTTTCCGAATCATCATTAGATATGGTGAGAATAGTATCTGGCTTTTGTTCTTCATTGCATAGCGATTTCAGCTCAAATGTTTTTAATGAACAATCAGGCCAATCGTTATTCCAGCAGATTAATATATCACCGTCAATTTGGGAACCGTTATTAAATTCTGAACTCTTTAAAGCAAATACTATTTTTACTCTTTCCCAATGTTTGTTGTCGCTATAATTGTCTATACATCGGCGAGCAATAACATAATTACAATTGGCGGATACTTCCTCGATAAGAATGTCGAATTCATTCAACAAGCGTGAAAACATAAACATAACACCGGCTTTATTGACCGGAGCATATATTATATTATGCTTGCCTATTAAATCGCCTACAATTGACTGCATCTTAATTCTCCCCTTCCAGGCAGTATATTTTTTGACACTGCCAAAAAATTATATCACAAGACTATAATTTGTGCAAGAAATATTTTTCATTTATTTTCGCAAAAAGAAATATTCTTTTATCGCATAAAATCGGATTGTAAATGTGTAAAATAGATGAATTTTCAATAAATAATTTCATGTAATATCATCACTACTGTCCGGCCTTTTGCAGAACATTATAATCAACGTCGCTCCCGTAAAAACGGGAGTCCAGAGATTGGTTGTGCCGATACCTCCTGCCTGCGCCCGCCTGT
>JAGGSN010000221.1 GCA_021159005.1 Candidatus Zixiibacteriota bacterium
GTGAAAAAGAATGCTTAATAGCCGCTTATTTATCCCCCAATAACTGAGGTATTACATATATTTGCATATTTTCCTTGCATTAATTGCAGTAATATCTTATAAGTAATCGTTTCAAAGGAGATGTATGGAATATCTTGGCATAGACATAGGTTCAATATCAATTAGCGTTGCCGCAATCGACAGCGGGAAAAATATTATATCAACATCCTATATACGTCATCAGGGCGCGCCCGAAAAAGCGCTAAAGCAATACCTTACAGATAAGGATTTGTCCCGATATGACGGCATAGGATTCACCGGCACCGGCGGTAAAAGGTCGGCGGAACTTCTCGATTATACATATATAAATGAAATCATCGCCACAGCCGCCGCGCTTGTTCAATATAGTCCGCAAACGAATTCAGCTATCGAGATGGGCGGGCAGGGTTCAAAATATTATCGGATAAAAGACAATGCCCTAATAGATTTTTCCACCAGCGGCTTATGCGCCGCCGGCACTGGCTCGTTTTTGGACCAACAAGCAGGCAGGCTTAAGGTATCAATCGAGGACGAATTTGGCAGGCTCGCTTTAAAATCGACAAGCCCGCCTCATATAGCCGGCCGATGTTCGGTATTCGCCAAATCCGACATGATTCATAACCAGCAAATAGGCACGCCAGATTATGATATTATCGCCGGTTTATGCTATGCGGTCGTCCGCAATTATCGAAGCACGATTATCCAGAAGAAAATACTGGTTAAGCCGGTTGCTTTCGTTGGTGGTGTTGCCCTAAACCCCGGCGTAGTGAAAGCGTTTAAAGATGAACTTGGCTTGCAGGATAATGAGTTGATTATCCCTGAAAACTGTCTCTATTTCAGCGCGCTCGGCGCGGCTTTGAAAATCAGCGAAACGCAAATAAAAGCCAAAAAGAAGCCTGTCAAGCTAAAAGCCCTCGACCGCAAACTTACATTGAAAAGAGCTGCCGAACCGCTAAAATATAGCAGCCAGTCAACAAAGAATTATGATATTACATCAAGCCCATCGAAAATTACCTCCGATACCGGCTATCTCGGCGTGGATATCGGTTCGCTTTCCACAAACCTTGTGGTTATCGACTCGGAGGGCAATGTGATGGCGCGCCGCTACCTGATGACTGAAGGGCGGCCTATAAAGACTGTCCAGCGAGGATTAAAAGAAGTCGCCGATGAGCTTGACGGCAATGTTCGCATAGTCGGCGTAGGTACTACCGGCTCGGGACGCTATCTTATAGGCGATATACTAGGCGCGGATATTGTCAGAAACGAAATCACAGCGCAAGCTAAAGCGGCGGTGTTTTTCGACCCGAAAGTCGATACTGTTTTCGAAATCGGCGGTCAGGATTCAAAGTATATAAGTATCGACAACGGCACAGTAGTCGATTTCGAGATGAACAAAGCCTGCGCCGCCGGCACCGGCTCGTTTTTGCAGGAACAAGCCGAACGTTTGGATATATCAATCGAGGAACAGTTCGGCAGTCTGGCTTTGCAGTCGAAATGTCCGGTTGGCTGCGGCGAACGGTGTACGGTGTTTATCGAATCGGATATAATAAGCCATCAACAGCAGGGCGCGCCGCGTGAAGACTTAGTAGCCGGGCTGGCTTATTCGATTGTTAATAACTATCTCAACAAAGTAGTGGGCAACAAAAGAATCGGTGATAATATATTTTTTCAGGGCGGCGTTGCCTGGAATAAAGGTGTAGTAGCCGCTTTCGAGAATGTTGCCGGTAAAAACATAACAGTCCCGCCTCATCATGATGTTACCGGTGCTATCGGTGCGGCTTTGCTGGCAATGGAAAACGGTCATAAGCAATCCACCTTTAAAGGTTTTGGCGTAGCTGACACAACATTCAAGCAGGAAAGCTTTGTCTGCGAGGATTGCGCCAATGTCTGCACTATCAGGAAAATTACTTCAACTGAAGGCAAAGAGCTTTTCTATGGGTCGCGCTGTGGGAAATATGATGACGAAAAAACTGATGAAGAATCTAAAAAAAGAGCCAGAAATAATCCGACTGCGTGGCGCAATCGACTCATGTTTTCCTATGGTAAGAAAGTTCATAAAAAACCAAAAGGCGTTATCGGCATTCCAAGACTTCTGATTCATTGGGCTTATTGGCCGTTCTGGGCGACTTTATTTAATGAATTAGGATTTAAGGTTATAGGTTCCGCCCCGACTAATAATACAATCGTCCGTGAGGGCGCGCAAATTGTCGGTTCGGAAACATGTTTCCCGGTTAAGGTTGCACATGGTCATGTATTAAACCTGCTAACGCGGAATGTTGATCATATATTCCTGCCCTCGGTAATAAATGCCAAAACTCACGATGAAGAAAAACTCGACAGCTATTTCTGCCCCTATGTTCAAGCGATTCCATACCTAGTTAAAGCGGCAATGAAGGATCGTCTGAAAGATGCTTCAATTCTTACGCCAACCATATATTTCGGTTATGGCGATGACTTAAACAAAAGGCAGATTATTGATATAGGCAAATCTTTGAAATGTTCAAAGCGTCTGATTTTAAAAGCACACGAAACCGCTATTAATGCTCAGGATGATTTTAATGCTAAGCTTATCGATAAGGGCAAGGAATATCTTGCAAGCTTCAAGGGCAAAAAGCTGATAATGGTTGGGCGTCCTTATAATACCTGCGACCCGGGATTAAACCTTGAGCTTCCTAAAAAGATTGCTGCGTTGGGAGCATTGTGTTTACCGCCTGATATGATTCCTATCGATAATACGCCGGTAAAGGATATGTATTGGCATTTCGGAAAAACAATTACGCGGATTGCTGATTATGTTAATAAAAATAATGATATACATGCTGTTTATATCACCAATTTTGGCTGCGGACCTGATTCATTCATCACTCATGATTTTAGCTATATACTTAAGGGCAAGCCGTTTTTAACGCTCGAACTTGATGAGCATTCCGCCGATGCCGGTCTGATGACCCGATGCGAGGCGTTCCTCGACAGCATAAGCGGAGCAGAAAAAGCTGTAGAAAAAATCGAGCCAGCTCCCGCCATAAGAAAAATAAAAATGTTGGGACGCAAACTGTATGTCCCCCGTATGTCTGATTTAGCTGAGATATTTGCATCGGCTTTAATGCATTGCGGTATCGAGGCGGAGGCTATGCCCGAGTCGGATGAAAAGACAATCGAATTAGGACGGAGATATACCAACGGCAAGGAATGTTATCCGGCGGTGCTGACTACCGGCGATATAATCAAACTTGTCCAGTCTCCCGGTTTTGAACATGACCGGTCGGCTTTCTTTATGCCTGCCGCCGGCGGACCATGCCGGTTCGGCCAGTATCACCATCTGCAAAAACGGCTGCTTGATAAGCTTGGCTATGATAATGTGCCGATTTATTCGCCAACCTCGGAGGATTCCTATGATGATTTCCCAGGGGCGTCTAGGGGGTTTAGGATGCTTGCCTGGAAGGGGTTTGTATTCGGCGATCATCTCTACAAGCTTTGTATGTCGGCTCGACCGGGAACATCCGATAAGGCAGGAGTGGAAAGCATTTTCAACAAAGCATATAAGGCGGGTTGTGATGATGTTGTCGCTGGCGGTGAAAATCTAAAAGAAATACTTGTCGAAAGTTCCCGAATGTTTAACCGCTTAGACCGCAATCGCAAGCCGAGAGTAAAAATAGGCGTAGTGGGCGAGATATACATTCGCAACAATCGTTTCGCTAATAATTACCTTGTCGATAAACTCGAAAGTTTCGGCGCCGAGGTTTTTATCGCCTCATTGATAGAATGGGTCGCCTATACAACTTATATGTATAAATATCACAGCCTCGTTAAACGGGAATATACCGAGCTTATTAAAGCATATCTGCAGAATTATATCCAGAACCGCGAAGAGCATAGGGTTGTTAAACCTATACATGGTATGCTAAACGGCAACTCTGAAAAACCAATGGGTAAAGTTTTAAATTATGCAGTGCCTTATTTAAGCCGTTCTATAGGCGGAGAGGCGGTGTTGTCTATTGGCAAGGCGATTGATATGGTGCATGAGAATTGCGGCGGTATTGTCAACTGTATGCCGTTTACCTGCATGCCCGGTAATATCGTATCGGCGTTGTCGTCTGAGATAAGCGCCGATTTGGGAGGCGTGCCCTGGCTTAATATCACCTATGAAGGTCCCGGCGATCCCACCGAGGATTTGAAAATCGAAGCGTTTGTTGACCAAGCCGCCGCCTGGCAGGCTAAGCAGAGAGATAAGGTATTCTCATAATAGTATCTTTTTTATCCATCAGGATAACAGCTGGTCATTGATAAAATAGCATCTTATATTTTTGGATTGATATATACTGCAACGCGGAGGGGCATTCGGCTCAGACGGATACGAATTTCTGTTACAAGCGGCGTTTGGTAAAAAGAGTAAAAAATTATATGTTGTCACTACTGTCCGGCCTTTTGTCCGCCTTAGGCGGATGCTATAATGATGTCATT
>JAGGSN010000222.1 GCA_021159005.1 Candidatus Zixiibacteriota bacterium
ATTTTAATTTGATGATTACCCATTTGCGTCATTCCCCCGCCGCGGCGGGGGAATGACATCACTATAGCATCCGCCTAAGGCGGACAAAAGGCCGGATAGTAGTGAAATAATAATATTTTAAGCATTAACAATATTCTCCACATAAGATTGGATGCTACAAAAAAAGTCGTCTTTTTAACCTTGTGCTTGTTTCACATTAACACGCTATTGCAGTCTTTACGTTATAATTATAATAATGTTCCAAGCAGCAAGGTGTCGGGTTTCTCCTCGCCTTCGGCGAGTCGGAACCCGACCTGCACTACACTAAAAACCCCATACCTCCAAAATTCGTTCAACTATCTCATCCAATAATTTCAATCTCAACTGGCTGTGTTTATCACATTTTGCTTTTGAGGGATCGGGGTGAGTCTCAAGGAATATGCCATCCACACCTACAACTGCCGCGGCTCGCGCTAACGGCAAGACAAATTCAGGCGACCCGCCGGATGAATCGCCTGCCGCACCCGGCTTCTGCACCGAATGAGTACAGTCGAATACGACCGGATAGCCAAGCTGCCGCATGATTATTAACGAACGGAAATCGACGACTAAATCATGATAGCCAAAGGTGGTGCCGCGCTCGGTCAGCATGATTTTAGTACCGCCGGCGGCTTTGGCTTTATCGGCGGCTTCATTCATCCCCTCCGGCGCCATAAACTGACCCTTTTTTATATTTAGCGCCAAACCGGTCTTAGCGGCGGCGCTTATTAGTTCGGTTTGACGGCATAAAAACGCCGGTATCTGCAAACAATCAACTGTCTCAGCCGCTATGACAGCTTCCTCCGAAGAATGAATATCTGTTAACACGGGAATATTATATTCACTTTTTACATCCTTAAGAATTTGAAGGGCTTTTGCTGACCCTATTGTGGCAAATGAATTTATCGATTGACGGTTGGCTTTCAAATAGGATGATTTATAGATAAACGAAACATTATATTTCTCCGATACCCGAACAATCTCCTCGGCGGCGGCGAAAGCAATTTCTTTCGATTCGACCACGCAAGGTCCGGCTATGAAAAAAGGCTTGCCTGTTCCGACTTCTACTGTCCCGATGTTGAATCCTGCAACGGCCATGATTTCTCCTTAACAGCAATCACTTGCCAGATAGCATTCCTGCCTTTTGATTTGAACTTCCTTTCCATTTTTAATGTAAGTATCAATTCTGAAGATTCAATCTCAACTGTGCCATGGAACAACCCCTCGCCAAGGATTACAATATTTTCAGATTTTATTTTCATGTCCCAGTATTTGGAATTATTAAGGAAAGCGGATGAGACAGCTTTTATATCGGTCCAGAAATCCTGATAGCCCGAATCACTCTCGGCTTGATAAAATACCATGTCCTCATCGGCGGGAAATGGCACATCAGGTATTTCAATGATTTCCTCTTTGACGCAACCCATTAAAATAATTGCCAAGAGTATGGGTATTACAATTCTGCTCATTGTTCCTTAAGAATAGTAGTATCAGATACAGTACCGGTTGAAACTTCACAGGCTTTTCTATAATTGAGAGCAGCTTCTATAAATCCCTTAAAAAGCGGATGAGGCGACATAGGCCTGGATTTTAATTCGGGATGGAACTGACAGCCGACAAAAAATGGATGATCGGGAAGTTCAATCATTTCGACTAACTTTTCGTCCGGCGATAATCCGGGGAAGCGCATTCCTTTTTTACCAAGTTCATCACGGTATTCGTTATTAACTTCGTAGCGATGACGGTGACGTTCGTTTATTTTTAATTTACCGTAAATTTTGGCAGCAACCGAGCCTTTCTTGATAACACACGGATATGAACCCAGCCGCATAGTGCCGCCCATATTGGTAACCTGGCGCTGTTCGTCCATCAGATGAATTACCGGATATTTTGTTTCCTGGTTAAACTCATAAGAATCGGCGCCATTAAAACCGCAAACATTGCGGGCATATTCAATAATGGCGCAATGCAAACCAAGACATAAACCAAGGAATGGGATTTTATTCTCGCGCACGTATTTTATTGCTGCAATTTTACCCTCGATGCCCCTATCGCCGAAACCACCTGGGATTAATACACCATCGACATTGCCCAAATATTTTTCAGCACTTTCCTCGGCAATCTCCTCGGATGATACCCAGACTAATTCAACTTGAGTGTCATTGGCAATACCGCCATGTATGAAAGCCTCGTTAATTGACTTATAGGCATCCTTGAGATTTATATATTTGCCGCAAATAGCAATACGCACTGTGTGTTTGGGGTTGTTTATTTTATGAACCATTTCTTTCCATTCGGTTAAATCGAGATCTTTGCAGAGCAGTTTAAGGTAGTGGACAACTAAGTTGTCAACTAGTTCGTGATGGAATAAAATGGGCACTTCATAAATTGTTGAGCAATCGAGGTCCTGAATAACCGCTTCCGGGGGAACATTACAGAACAAAGCTATCTTTTTCTTGATATCTCGAGAAAGTTCTTTAATTGACCGGCAGATTAATATATCGGGCTGGATACCTATCTCGCGCAGCATCTTTACGGAGTGTTGAGTCGGTTTGGTCTTAAGCTCATCGGAGGTTTTAAGATAAGGCACTAAAGTCAGATGGATGTACAGCGTATTTTCCCGACCGTAGTCTAAGCCCATTTGACGAATTGCTTCCATAAACGGCAGCGATTCTATATCACCGACTGTGCCGCCGATTTCAGTAATGATAATATCCACATTCTCATACTGACGGGCGAGACGAGTGCATCTTGATTTAATCTCATCGGTGATATGCGGAATTACCTGCACCGTAGCACCAAGATAGTCTCCGCGGCGCTCGCGTTGAATAACAGCATCATAAACCTGCCCGGAAGTAACATTGCATAATCGGTTTAAATCGACATCAATAAATCGTTCATAATGGCCAAGATCAAGATCGGTTTCAGAGCCGTCATCCAAAACGAAAACCTCACCATGTTGAAATGGATTCATAGTACCGGGGTCAACATTGATATAGGGGTCAAATTTCTGAAGCATAACATTCAAACCCCGTGATTTCAGCAATAATCCTATACTGCCGGCGGCAATACCTTTACCCAAAGAGGAGGTTACTCCTCCGGTTATAAATATAAATTTTGGCTGTTTAGCTGTTCTTGACATGTTTACCTCAGATTCTGTAATATTTTTTCTGCCCTCGATAAATCTTCCCTGGAATCAATACCTGAAAACACTTGTGATGCTTTTAGACAATATATATCATAGCCGTTTTCCAATGCCCTCAATTGTTCTAAGCCCTCGGTCAACTCCAAAGGCGTCTGTTTTAGTGAAGCGAATGTTTGTAAAAACTCTGCAGTGAAACTATATATTCCGATATGCCTGTAAATTTCAGGTAAATCAGAACCGGTCTGACCATTTTTATTTTCAAACCAAGGCAACCTGCTTCGTGAAAAATACAAAGCCCGGTTGTCTTTGGCAATTACAACTTTAACATCATTAGGATTATCTATTTCTGAAAAATCTGTTATTTTACTGCAGGCTGTGCTCATTACTGCTTTCGGATTGTCTATTAAATAGTTAGCGGTTTTGGTGATAACCTCAGGCGACAACATCGGCTCATCCCCCTGAATGTTCATTACAATATCCGCTTTCAGGTTCTTAGCAACTGATGCTATTCGATCAGTGCCGCAACTGAACTTGCCGCTTGTGATTACAGCCTTGCCCTCGTGCTTTCTAACAACCTCGGCAATACGTTCGTCATCGGTGGCAACAATTACATCATCGAGAATAGTAGCTTTTTGCGCTTGCTTAATGACACGAACAATTATAGGCAATCCGGCCAGAGTGGCTAATGGTTTACCCGGAAACCGCTTCGAGTTATATCTTGAGGGAATTATTCCGATTACTTTCGGCACAAGCTATTTTACTCAATAGATAGGTTGCTGTCAATAAAAAACAGGAAAAAAGCGGATTTTACATTTACCTTGCCTGCATTATTCAAAAATATATAGACTCGCAATGACTTTCTTATATTTTTTATGAATAATGCGGGATAGTTCTACTATAAAATCCGGGGTAGTAGCGAAATAGTAAATAATACAATATTCCCACAAAATAAATAGCGGCGCTGATTATAATACCAACGCCGCTTCTTTTGATAATTTATGCGGTTAACGTATGTCCTTGTGTGTCAACCAGTCTATTACTCAACCTTAAATTTAACCCACTTGGTTTTAGATTTCTGCCCAAACTGGTCTATGCCCATCACTATAAAAAAGTATTTCCCCGGCCTAATCATCTGGCCGCTTGCCAGCTTGCCGTCCCAGACAACATTAAGCGGCGGTAAACCTTTATTGCCAATTGAATGAAGAGCATAACTATCTGCCGCTGTTTCGCTCCAGTCTTTTAGTTTGGCGGAAAATATATAAAGTTTCCATGAACTCAAATTGAGAAAACCCTCGGGTTTAAGATAAAACACCAATCTGTTACTATTACCAATATTGAGATGAGCGTAATTAAGATTGAGATTAAGTTTTTTATATTTCGTGGGCGGCGGCGATGGCGCTGCTGTTATGGGAGGCGGCATTGGGGCTTCAACAATTTGAATTGGTTCTTCGGTTGTCTGTAATAATGGCTGTTCCGGTTCAGATATCTGTGCAGCAATCTCCGGCTCGGCGATTATCGGTGATGGCTGCGTCATTTGATAGCTGGTAAAATCATATAGATTATTTTCTTCATGTTTGCTGTAATAATCGGGTACGCCTCCCCAACCATAGGAGAATGATATGAAATTATCCGCAACTAAATTCTCGCCCGGCGACTCAAAAGGATATGACCTTATAGCGTAATCAAAGCGAAAATCACGGCCATGTAAATCAAAATTGAGTGAGAATCCTGCGCTCCAGCGATTTAGATCTGTTTCAGTATCATAAACTGTAGTTTTACCAATTGTGTAGCCAGCGCGTAATCCCATCGTAATGCTGCTGTTGGTTGCAATCCACCATTCGGTGCCAAAATTAAACTGCGATGTATTATGGGTAGAAGCTACCCCTGCCTGTTCAAGCTGCCATCCTGCTAAAACCGAACCGAGATTATTAGTCATTGGAATAAAATACGCGCCTGCAAAACGAAATTTCCGCGAAAGGTATTCGGTAGAATAGAGTTGGTCGGGTGTAAGTTTGCTTTTTAGAAGATTTTCACCGACTGCCGCTAATGATAAATTATATTTTGAACGCCAACTTAAACCGACATCGATATCAAAGGCCGAACGTTCATTCTGATTGGATTCAAAAACATACTTAAAACCGGCGCCGGCAGAAAATTCATCGTTTAATAACCGAGAATAGGCAAGGTTTATATTAGTTGATGTGGTCAAGCTTGTCGGGTCGGAAAATGAACCGAATTGATGAGTATTAAAGACTATATTGCCGTATTTTTCATGAAAATAGTTTAATCCCAGAAGTCCGCCATATGGCGACTCATCAACGAGATAGCCGTAACTCGTTGGCATATAATATTGTAGTTGAGCCTGCCAACCTTGAACATAACCAGGGCCAGCCGGATTATATAATGCTCCAAATGGCTCATCCGCAAGGGCTGAATAGGAAAAGCCAAGCCCCTCGCCTCTGGCTCCAATTGACATATCATTTCCGGCTTGTGTATTTGCAATCCCTATACATAGAAAAATTGTAAGTATTGCGAATGTCATGTTTTTACTCATTACCGCTCCTCCGGATTTGTATTTTAAATTTTTTATACGAATTAATATCCCGGAAAATCTTTTCAGGCCGGGATTATTATCATATTTATATATCGGCTGCAATTAGCAATATTTTACATCTATTAATATCAGTAGGATTAATATACCCGGATCCTGCAATTGAATTATACTGCCGAAAGACAGCTTTTTAAATGCTGCGCGTAAGAACGTGTTTGAGGCTTATAACTATATCATCCATCGCGATGCCTGTTTTAGAACGGCTTGCAATGATATGTTTTGATTATTAGGTGCTATTCTACCATCCCGACAGCGACTCCAGATTCTTATTCAGCTTCTCAGTCAGTTCCTCGGTCTTCTTAAGACGGCCGCGGTCGGCTTCCACTACCTCAGCCGGCGCGCGGTTGATAAAATCGTGGTTGTTAAGCTTCCGGGACAATTTTTCGGCATACTGCGTTTTCTCATCGAGAAGCTTCTCCAGCCTAGCTTTTTCCTGTTCGATATCAATCAAACCCTCAAGCGGAATAAATATCTCAGCACCGGGTACAATAGCCGAGGCTGAAAGCGGCGGTTTTTTTATATCTATTGAAGCTTCCACCTCACCCGAACGAGCCAGGTTTCTGATTTCATTCTTGTGTGTATTAAATATTTCAACAAGCATATCGTTTTCACATCTAATCAGCACTTTCGGTTTCTTGGCAGGCGGTACAGATAATTCACCGCAGGCTATACGTACCGACTCGGCCAGCTCTATCACTTTTTCCATGTCTCTTTCGAGTTCATCATCAATGAACTTCAACATAGGTTCCGGCCAGCTTTTAGTCGAAATCGAATCTTTGCCGTCATTCTCAAGCGCTAAACTCCAGATTTCTTCGGTTACAAATGGCATAAACGGATGGAGCAGTTTCAGTATTTGAAGGAGCACATAACCCGAGCATTCGCGAGCTGCTTGAATGGAATCACGAATTGCCGGGTCGCTCAATTCTTTATCGGCAAAATATCGGGGTTTTAGCATCTCAAGATAATTACTGCAGTAATCATTCCAGATAAAATCATAAGCGGCTTTTGCGGCAGTCGAAAAACGAAAAGCAGAAAGATAGTTGTTAACCAAACCAATAGATTTAGCCAGCCGTGAAAGTATCCATTTATCGGGCATCTCAAGATGGCTTTCGGTAATTTTCAAATTCTCGGCAAGTTTAAAATCGCCCATATTAAGGCGAACAAACCGAGATGCGCTCCATAACTTGTTGGCAAAATTGCGGCCGATTTCAAATGTCTTTTCCGAAATATGCGGGTCCTGCCCTTCCGGTGTCTCCAAAATCAAAGAGACTCGCAAGGCATCCGCGCCGTATTTATCGATTATCAAAAGCGGGTCGATACCATTACCTAATGATTTCGACATTTTTATACCATCAGCATCGCGCACTGTGCCATGGATGTAAACATCGGAGAAAGGTTCCTTGCCCATAAATTCCAATGATCCCATCACCATGCGGGCAACCCATAGATAAATAATCTCGGAGCCGGTAACCAGCGCTTTGGTTGGGAAATATTTATCAAGTTCGGCAGTTTTCTCAGGCCAGCCAAATGTTGAAAACGGCCAAAGCCAAGAGGAAAACCAAGTATCAAGAACATCCTCATCCTGACGCAGATTTTTGCTGCCGCAACTCGAGCACTTCTCTGGTTTTGAGCGTGCAACCATAATTTCCTGACAATCATCGCAATAGTAAACCGGAATGCGGTGTCCCCACCACAATTGACGTGAGATACACCAGTCGCGTACATTTTCCATCCAGTGAAGGTATGTTTTAACCCAGTGTTCGGGATGGAATTTAATGCGTCCGGATTTGACCGAATCAATCGCCGGTTTAGCCAATGGCTTCATTTTAACAAACCATTGCTTGGATAGATAAGGTTCAACAACCGTATGACATCGATAACAAGTGCCGGAAATAAGGCTGTAGTTTTCTATCTTATCAAGATGCCCCTTTTCCTTAAGTTCCTCAACTATTTTCTTGCGAGCATCATATCTGTCCAAGCCGGCGAATTTACCGGCGTTTTCATTAAGAGTGCCGTCCTTGCTTAAAATATTTATCCGTTCGAGGCTATGACGGATACCGATATCGAAATCATTTGGGTCATGAGCGGGAGTGATTTTTAGAGCGCCGGTGCCAAACTCCATATCGACATAATCATCAGCTATAATTGGAAGTTCGCGGTCCATTATTGGCAGGATAGCTGATTTGCCTATAAGTTCCTTAAACCGCTCATCTGCCGGATTAACTGCTATGGCAGTATCGCCAAGCATAGTTTCAGGACGGGTTGTGGCAATTATTACATACTCATCAGAGCCTTTAATTTTATATTTTATATACCAGAGAAACGAATCAACTTCATCCCTCTCGATTTCATCATCAGAGAGAGTGGTTAAACAATCGGGGCACCAGTTAACAATTCGCTCGCCGCGATAAATAAGCCCTTTTTCATAAAGACGGCAAAATACTTCAATAACGGCTTTTGACAACCCTTCATCCATTGTGAAACGAGTGCGGTCCCAATCACAGGCACAGCCAATTTTCTGAAGTTGTTTTATGATTCTATCGAATTTCTCTTCTTTCCACTTCCAGACTTTCTGAACGAATTTCTCGCGTCCGATATCATGACGAGAACGCCCCTCCCGCGCTAATGCCTTTTCAACCACAACCTGGGTGGCAATACCGGCATGATCAACTCCGGGAAGCCATTCCGTCTCGCGCCCCTGCATCTTCTTCCAACGTATCAAAATATCCTGAAGCGTATTATTGAGCGCATGCCCAAGGTGAAGAATATCAGTAACATTAGGCGGAGGTATAACTATAGAATAAGGCTCCTTATCGTTATCAAGCTGGCCATGGAAAATACCGGAATCGAGCCATTTCTTATATATAACATCCTCAACCAGTTTTGGATTATATGCTTTTGGAATATCAGTCATTCTAAATAAGTCCTTTCAATATAATGACATTCAGAAAGCAGGGAAAATAATCATTGCCCCTGATAAAGTCAAGACTTTCTGTAAATTATCGGGGTGTGACGAATATTTATTAATACCTTATCGTAATTATATTTACCATTTATTAGCGCTGTTTTAAAGTCAAACGATTTATATTAAATTACTTTTTAATTGACAATAAGCATCAATCAATTATAAAAACATATCAATAGAATTAATTGCTATGTCAGTTCGCTGTGAAATACAAGCCGATACTCTGTCGAGCGATTATTGAAAGGATTCTATGAAGCGCCGGGATTTTATCAAACAAACAGCCAGCGCCGCTGCCGCCTCACTGGTTATAAGCGGCGGCATTCTGATATGCGGAAACCGTAATAATGATGCTCAAAAAGTGAGCAAAAAATTCCTGCTGAAAAATTACCGCGTTAAATCAAAGCCAGATTGGCCAATACTGTCAATAGCTCATGGCCAGGATTATCGCCGGGTTGTCGCTTCGGCATTAGCCATTTTTGGAGGAATAGAACCATTCATATCTAAAGGCGAAAAAGTATGTCTCAAGCCCAACATCGGTTGGGATAGAACGCCTGAACTGGCGGCTAATACTAACCCTGAGGTTGTGGCTGAGCTTGTCAGGCTTTGTCTGAAAGCCGGCGCTGCCAAGGTTACAGTTGTCGATGTTTCCTGTAATGACCCTAAACGCACATTCAACAGATCCGGCATAAAAGCCGCCGCGGAAGCCGAGGGCGCTGAAGTGATCATCCCTAATAGAAACCACTATGCTATGACAGATTTCGGCGATGACAGTCTGGGCAGATGGAAAGTATTGAAGCCGGTCATTGAATGCGATAAGCTTATCAATATGCCGGTGGTGAAGCATCACTCGCTATCGGGGATAACATCCGGGATGAAAAACTGGTTCGGTGTTATAACCGGCCCCCGAAATCGCCTGCATCAGGATATTCATTATAGTATAGCCGAGCTTGGAAGGCTGTTTCAGCCTACACTTACCATTGAAGACGCCACAAGAGTTCTTGTGAGAAATGGTCCGACAGGCGGCAGAATCAATGATGTTAAGGTTTGCGACAGCATTGTCATATCTCCCGACCAGGTTGCCGCTGATGCGTATGTTGCCCGTTTTCTCAACAAAACACCGACAGATTTTCCATACATCGCAATCGCCGAACAGAAGGGATTGGGAGTGATTAATCCGCCGGAAAATAAAATCGCAAGTGTTGAAGTATGAATAGATATATGAGGAACTGCCTGCTTTGCGTAAATTAACAACCTTAAGAACCGTCTGCCAAATATTTTTCTTTTTGTTGTTTGTCTATTTGGTTATCGCTACTCAGTATAGCTATTGTCCGGATGAGGAAAAAGTATCCGGCTGGCTGAAACTGTTTTTCGATATAAATCCGCTTAATTTGTTAGGCGTTTCAACAGCCGCGGGCGTTTTATACGCAACCTTGATATTGGGTTTTATTCTGCTTGTGGCCACTATCATTTTCGGGCGGTTTTTCTGCGGCTGGATATGTCCGCTGGGGTCGCTAAATCACTTTTTTTCCGCCTTCAAATCCGAAAGAAGAGAACATCGTGCCAAAGCCTTAATGAAATCAAATATCTATAAACCATACCAAAGCCTTAAATATTATCTTCTGATTATATTAATTATGATGGCTGTTTTCGGAAGCCTTCAAACCGGCTTATTCGACCCGATATCAATCCTCGCTCGCTCATTGGCAATGGTCATCCTTCCTGCCATCACGTTATTACTTAAGACTTTCTATGCCTGGTTATGGTCGTCGGATAATTTCTATATAGCGTGGCTTGGCGAGATATTATACGGGGTATCGTCAAAGCTGTTTTTACCTGTAAAACAGCCGCAGTTTCACGGCATATTTTGGTTGGCTTTGATATTTGGGGCAATAGTAGTCGCCAACCGAATTTACACCCGTTTCTGGTGCCGCGCTTTATGTCCGCTGGGAGCATTGCTTGGATTCTTAGCCAGCTTTTCGATATTCGGATTGAAAATTGATGAAGAAGCTTGCGATGGCTGCAGCAAATGCCTCCTTCACTGCCAAGGGGGCGATAACCCGCATCAGGAACTGCCGCACCTTAGAAGTGAATGCCATCTTTGTCTTAACTGCCTTGATGATTGCCCTCGTGATGCCCTGTCGTTCGGCTTCTTTGGCAGCCGGGAAAAAGTGAAAACCAAACCGCAGATAACCCGGCGCAAGATGATATTCGCGGGCTTGGCAGGCTTATTAGCTGTGCCGACATTGAGGTCGGGAATCAGCGGTTATTTTAAAACCAAACCAAAGTTAATCCGGCCGCCCGGTTCGCTTACCGAGGAAGATTTTCTGGCTCGATGTATCCGATGCGGCCAGTGTATGGAAGTATGCCCGACAAACGCCTTGCATCCAACGCTTCTCGAAGCTGGTTGGGAAGGCATATTCACCCCTTATCTTATACCGGCAATAGGCTATTGCGAATACAATTGCGTCCTTTGCGGGCAGAGTTGTCCGACCGGCGCTATTGAGGCATTAACTGCGGCCAAAAAGCACGGCGGTGAGAACTCTAAACCAATACGTATCGGCACTGCGATAATCGACAGGTTTCAATGCCTGCCCTGGTCATTCGGTAAAGAATGTATAGTCTGTGAGGAATGGTGCCCTACCTCGCCAAAGGCAATAGATATTTTAACCAGTAAATGGATTGATGAAGACGGCAATGAAGCAATCTCTCGCCGACCGATTGTAAATGCCGAATTATGTACCGGTTGCGGCGCCTGCGAATATGTTTGTCCCGTTGAAAGCAAAAAGGCTATCACTGTTTCCTCAATCGGCGAATCGAGAAATCCTGAAAATGACATGTTTCTGCAAAGATCGAAAAAAGTAAAGGGGAATTGACAATGACTAAAATTTCGATATTTATTCTCTATATGTTTATCCTTTTTGCAAACTGTTCATCACACGAAAAAAATGATTCATCAACAGATTATAAATCTATCTTCCCTGACAAGCTTGATGGGTTTAGCCTTACTTCTCCGCTAAAAATATATCCGGCCGATTCTCTGTATGAGTATATTAACGGGGAGGCAGAGGAGTATGTTACCTATGGAACTGTTCAAGTGGTAAGTTGTGAATATTCTAAGGAAAAGCTTAAATATTCAATCGATTTGTTTGAATTTGAAGACCCGTTGGGCGCATTTGGCATTTATTCAAAACGCCGTCTTCCGGGTGACAGATTCATTGAACTGGGAACCGAAACTGTACTTGGAAACAGTTTCATATATTATTTGAAGGACCGCTATTTAATAACAATAAACTTCTACGGCAATAGCCTCCCCGATTTTGAGAGCTTGAGTCATTTTGCTGTAATAATCGATAGGCAAACGCCGGGTTATGCGTTATATCCCCAACAGATTATGGTATTTCCGCAAAAACGCCTGGTTAGTCATAGTGAAAAATTCTGGATACACGGTTTTAAAAATTTCGCCGCTCCCGAATCATGTTTTTCCGCAGATTACAGAAAACGAGATAAAATCTGCACTTTGTTTTATTCACTTAATAGAACACAGAGAGAATTTGATACGTTCGTAGATGTTATAAATATAAAATGCAGAATATTATCACATACTGCCGGCGTTGGTAAAAATTCGATTTATGCAGTTTCCGAAACCGAGGGAAAGATACTTGTCGGTTATTCCAACCAGATTATATTCGGCGTATTAAATGTATCAGGAGATTACTGGGCTAAGGCTTTATGTAAAGCTTTGTTTGAGAATATAGAACCGGAACCCTTATAGTATTTCTGATGTAATAGCGTCATATTATTATGGCTGGTGTACGTCCCCGTGCACCGGTTTTCCTTATTGTTAAATTTCATGATTTTCAAATCATCTATTTATTTCGAAAAAAACAGCCAAAAAGTAATAATAATCTATAGTTTGTGATAATATTCACATTAATTGACTTGATTTTATCTTTTACCTTTTATAAATTTATCCGATGATGATAATAACAGTTTAATAGGAGAAATAATATGGACATAGGAATCGCCAAAGAAGGACACCATCTGGAAAACAGGGTTGCTCTTACTCCCGCCGGCGTTCAAACACTTATTAATGCCGACCATACGGTATATATCGAGCAGGGGGCAGGTGAAGTATCCGGCTTTGTAGATGAGGATTACACAAATGTTGGAGCAAAGTTAGTATATTCACCAGAGGAAATATTCCTGCGCTCTAAACTTTTGCTTAAGGTTGCGCCGCCAACTATCGACGAATACAAAATAATGCCTGAGAATCAGGTTGTCTTATCCGCTTTCCATGCGGCTGTGGCGCCAGAGGAAAATTTAAAATTATTGATAGAGAAAAAAATCACCACTGTAGGCTATGAGATTATCGAGGATGACGAGGGTAATTTGCCGGTTTTAGTGCCTATGTCTGAGTTAGCCGGGCAGATGTCTATCAGCACTGCCAGTTATCATCTATCCAACGTTGGCGGCGGACGAGGTGTTCTTCTTGGCGGCGCTGCAGGAGTGCCGCCGGCAACAGTGGTTGTGCTGGGTGCCGGAACGCTTGGCCTTAACGCCGTAAATACTGCCAAGGGTATGGGCTGCAACGTAATCCTTTTCGACAGCGATTTGAACAGACTTCGCAATGCTAATTATTTATTTTCGAAGCAAATTGTTACTTACTTGCCATTTGAATATAACTTAGAAAGAGCCGTTCAGATAGCTGATGTTTTAGTTGGAGCCGTGTCTATTCATGGTGAAATGGCTCCTAAGCTGATTACTAAAGAAATGGTAAAATCGATGAAGCCAAGGTCGGTAATTGTTGATGCCTCAATTGATCAGGGAGGATGTATTGAAACTTCCCACCCAACCAACTGGTTGGATCCAACATTTGTTTCTCATGATGTTATCCACTTTTGTGTTCCAAATATGCCGTCGAATATAAGCCGAACCGCCACTTATGCCCTATCCAATGCTATCCTGCCTTATGTATATCGAATCGCCAAATCAGGGATAGAAAAAGCTATACAGGATGATTACGGACTTGCTCGAGGAGTTTTTACATACAAAGGCGATGCCTTAAGAAATGTAATAGCCAAAAAGCTGGGAATTAAAGCTAAATCGCTTAAAGATGTATTGAAAACCGGGAGCAAGAAATGAAATGGATTGATTTATACCATAGCAAATTAGTATCTGCTGAAAATGCGGTAAAATGCATTAAATCAGGCGATGTTGTTTATGTCCACCCGGGCTGTTGTACTCCGGAATATCTCGTGGATGCAATGGTAGCTCGTAAAGATGAACTCGAAAATGTTACCGTCACTCATATTCTCACTGAGGGCAAAGCAGCCTATGCGCAGCCGGGGATGGAACCTTATTTCCGCCATCGCTCGCTGTTTACAGGCAAAAACGCGCGCAAGGCCGTAAATGACGGGCGAGCCGACCAAACACATATGTTTTTAGGTGAAGTCGAACAGCTTTGGCTTACCGGCCTTCTCCCTATAGATATTGCTCTTATTCAAGTAAGCCCTCCGGATGAACATGGTTTTTGCTCTTTTGGAGTCGGCGTTGATGTTACAATGTCTGCCGCCCATAAAGCGAAAACCGTAATAGCGATGGTTAATCAGCATATGCCGCGCGTTCATGGCGATTGCTTCATCCATGTGAATAAACTAACCCACGTTGTAGAACATACAACACCACTTCTGGAAATGCCGCAAGGCACACCAGATGAAACCTCGATGAAAATAGGCAAGCTTATCGCCGACAACATTGATGACGGCTCTACTCTTCAGATGGGTATAGGAGCTATCCCAAATGCTTTTCTGGCTGCTCTTGAGGGACGCCATGACATGGGTATTCATACCGAGATGTTCTCCGATGGTATTATCTCGCTGGTAGAATCCAGCGTAGTAAATAATTCCCAAAAGACTCTTCATCCGGGCAAAATAGTTTCTGCATTTGTGTTGGGAACTCGGGAAGTTTTTGATTTTTGTGATGACAATCCTATTTGTGAATTCCACCCCTGCTCTTATACTAACGACCCTTTTATCATCGCGCAAAATGAAAAAATGGTTTCAATTAATTCCGCTCTGGGTATAGATCTTACCGGGCAGGTTTTTTCAGACTCGCTGGGTTACAGGTTTTATTCCGGTTTTGGCGGACAAGTTGATTTTGTTCGCGGCGCATCAAAATCAAAAGGCGGCAAGCCGTTCATCGCTTTTCCAGCAACTGCCAAAGGCGGCACAATGTCGAGAATAGTACCGCATATGTCAGAGGGCACAGGCGTTACAACTACTCGTGCCGATGTTCACTATATCGTTACCGAATATGGCGTTGTGGATTTATATGGTAAAACAGTCAGAGAACGCACTAAGCTTTTAATAAGCATTGCGGCTCCGGAATTCCGGGAAGAATTAGAAAAATTTGCTAAAGAACATAAATATATCTAAATAGATTTATTAATTTAGCGAAAACGCAATTAAGAGTCAGGTTATTTTAGCTTGGCTCTTATTTTTTCGAGGTTATTATAACCGGATTTTACAGTTGAACAAATAAACCAAATCGATGGTTATTTATATGCATTAGATTTTAGACAGCTAAATTTTTTGACGAAAAACTAAAATAAAAAATAATAAACGATAAAAAGAATAATACCAGCATACCAATTGTAGTGAAAATAATTTTCTTCATTTTCGTCTCCTTAATTATTTACAATCTATAATGATTGAAATTATCCGCAAGGTTAGTGCCGGAATAAAATTTAATTATTATATCACTACTGTCCGGCGTTTTGTAATATACAGTTATCTATGTTATTCCCGTGAAAGTCCGTAGGCTTTCAGACGGTCAAACGAGCCATATGGCCGTAAAGACCCGTACGTTCTTGATAATGGGGTCATTAAAGATTCCCATTAGAAAGGACGGTCAGCAGTGAAATTAATTGCAAAACTATGGTTATAAGACAACCTCGCTTAATATGGTAAATTCTCATTAAATAGTTTATTGACTGTTTTTATATAACTTGCATTATTATCCGAATATCCCTTATAATTATTTCGATGAAAACAAAACTTAAATTACCGCCAAGATTTCAATTGGCGATTACTCCAACGCCGTTAGAGGCATTTTTTCTTTCTCCATCCCCCAAATCGGGAGTGGAAATATTCATAAAACGGGATGACCTGACCGGTTCGGAATTATCAGGGAATAAGATACGTAAGTTAGAGTTTATCTTTTACGATGCGGTTTCCTGCAAATCTGATATAATCCTTACTTGCGGCGGAGTCGGCTCGAATCACTGCCGCGCTGTGGCGGCGATGGCGGCTCGTATTGGTATCGACTGTGAATTGACTCTTATGGGCAAACCACCGGCTGTCCCGGATGGAAACCTTCTTTTAGACAGTTTATATAAAGCCAAAATCAAATATATTACAGTAAGCGAATATCAAAATAATATCGACAGTATACTTACTAAGAGAGCCAACGCTTTAATCAAGCGCGGAAGAATTCCCTATATCATTCCTGAGGGAGCTTCTAATCCGCTTGGCGTATGGGGTTATTTTCTGGCTGGCCTTGAACTTAAAAAACAGCTTGATACAGCCGAGATTGAAATCGACTACATAGCCTGCGCGGTTGGCTCCGGCGGCACCTATGCCGGTCTTCTGGCCGCCTCGCTATATCTAAAATGGCCGGTGAAAATTATCGGGTTTGCAGTAAATCGAAATGCCGGCTATTTCATTGAAAAAATCACAAGCCTTGTAGAACAATTTATAAAGATTAATAAAATTAGCCTCGATTTTAAGCAGTCGGATATAACAATAGATGACAGCTATATAGGTCCGGGTTATGCAAAAATTTCCGATAAGGAAGCATCGTTTATAAAAAAAATAGCCGCTAATACCGGTATAATCCTCGACCCTGCCTACACTTCCAAAAGTATGCTTGGCCTTTTTGATTATATCAAAAAAGGTGAAATAATTCCCAATCATAAGGTAGTTTTCATTCATACCGGCGGTTTGCTGTCAATTTTTCCATATCGTAAAAAATTGGTTTAATATCATCAATCATATAATGAATTAAGCCATTAAAATGTTTGAGACAATCGATATGTTTATTTGCAGCAATATTGCAAGAAAATACAAACTGTTTCAATTTTATGTTGATTTTTTAGAAAGGATGTATATATTTTAACGAGGTCTAAGAACAGGAACCGCTTAAGGAAGGGTAATACATTCAGAGGTATGATTTTATATAAGATACACTTACGGAGTTTTTTAGAACCGAATCGTATTTTCAGGCACAGGTTTTGCTTTTTAAACTTTCAAATTGACGATTAGAAGGAGATTTGAATGTTATCTAATGGGCTTGAAAGAGGATTCACTGATGATCTTCTAAAAAATACCCGCGATTCTCGAATAGGCAAAGATGAGGAAGGCTACTTCATATATACTTCCAGCGAGAACATTAAGGTATATGTTGATCTATATTATAAGTTTCTCGAAAAATCTGAAACACGCGCGCTCAATGAACGCGAATCTATTATACAGAGGCTGCAATCAACTCCTGATGACCATGAGGAATCATTAGCCTTTTATCGCGCAAAGATTATTATAGTTGAACAGCTGCTTAAGAATATCTATCAGCATTATTCCGATTCTGTTAATACCTCATCGTTGATGACGCCGTGGTGTTTCGGCACTGTTGTTCTTGAGAAAATAGAAATCTATCGGGATAAGATATCCAAGGGTCTTGTGCATGATCCTCATATTCCCAAATATCCTTTTTATGTTTTACAGTATATCGATGAGATTTATAAGAAAACTCTTCTCGATTTATTTGAATTTCCCGAAAAAGCATTCTCAATGCGCTGGCAGTATACCGAACTTCTAAAGCGGTATTCACGGGTATTATCGGATGTTACGAATTCATTGCAGAATGTTTTAAGTATGATAAAATCATCAGGGCATTAAATGGTACATGGTTAATGGTGTTCTTAAGGTCGTCTTTGGCGGCCTTTTTTTATTGGGTAAATTATATCCCTGTTTATGCAATACAGAAATGTAAAGTATTATATAACTTTCTCTTTACTACAACCATCAATATACTCTTAAATCCCCCGTCGCTGGCGGGGGACTTTTAAGCTGCATAATCATATAACGTGTTAGCGCAGATATTATTCCCCTTTTCAGAGAAGCTAAACGTATTAATATTCCCCGATTTGGTTTCGCTATCTTATTATTCCCTTCTTGAGAGGAGCTATGAGTGTGTTATTAACGCTATATGATCAATATAATTCCGAATAATATTTTAATTCATTTGTAATTCTACTGCAAAATCCAGAATTATAAATCATAGCGTAGGGGCGTATCCGCCCCGGTCGGATGCCCCGCAAAGCTTCGGCAACAGAAAAATCTCTAAATCGTAAAACACTTGCCGATGCTGACGTGTATAAATATATTAGCAATACAGCTAATGCTAAGGATAAATTTGGATTTACTCTATGCTTTAATAGAAATGGCTTTAATGACGATATTTTCCTAAAGGAGATTATAATGAAAAGAATTTTACTAATACTTCTACTGGCCATAATTACTATTCTTCCCATACAGGCAGTTGCCCAGAAACTGTTAATCCCGATGGATTTTTCTCAGACCGACCATCTTAAAGCTTATGGCGTCGCTTACTGGTGTCTGACATACGGGCAAAATGTCGAATGGCTGTTGAATTATCGCGGCGGTTCGTTTCTTACTAACTCGCTTCCTCAGATTCAGGAATTGTGCCGCCTTCGAGGGGTAAAATATGAGACTATAAGCGGCGGCGAGGAGGCGCAGATAAAAGCGACAATCGAGGCTAATAATATGGAATCGGTTTTGCTGGAAAAAGCTCCTAAAATTGCAATTTATGCTCCGCCGTCATCCAAAAATGAACCCTGGGATGATGCGGTTAATCTGGCTTTAGAATACGCCGAAATCCCCTTTGATGTTATCTGGGATGTCGAGGTTCTGGCCGGACGATTAGCTGATTATGATTGGCTTCATCTTCACCATGAGGATTTTACCGGTCAGTATGGCAAATTTTATGGCGGTTACCGCAATACAAGCTGGTATAAACAATCGAAAGCTCTTAACGAGACAACTGCCAGAGAGCTTGGCTTCAAAAAGGTGCCCAAATTAAAATTGGCTGTAGCTTTGACTATCAGAGAATATGTTGGCAATGGCGGTTTCTTATTTGCGATGTGTTCTGCTACTGATACTTATGATATAGCTTTAGCGGCTCACAATACTGATATTGTGCCAGCTGAATATGATAATGATCCGGTTGACCCCAATTGCCAGAGCAAACTTGATTTCTCTCAATGCTTGGCTTTTGAAAATTTCGATTTAGTGCTTAATCCACTCATTTACGAACATTCCAATATCGATACTTCGCCATTCCGCGGCGGGCACCGCATGACTCCGGAGGCTGATTATTTTACGTTGTTTGATTTTTCAGCCAAATACGACCCGGTGCCAACTATTCTGGTTCAGAATCATGTGCCGGTTGTGAATGGATTTTGGGGGCAGTGTACCGGTTTTAGAAAAGACCTCATCAAGAAACATGTTGTAATATTAGCTGAAACCGAGGGAAAAAATGAGGCGAAATATATTTATGGCAATTACGGACGCGGTTTTTTCACTTTCTTGGGTGGTCATGACCCGGAAGATTATCAACATTTCCTCGGAGACCCGCCTACAGATTTGCGGCTTCACAAACATTCTCCCGGTTATCGCCTAATCTTGAATAATGTCTTATTTCCGGCTGCCAGAAAAAAGGAAAAGAAAACTTGAGAATATTGACAGCAAGAGGGCGTATGCAATACGTTCCTACGCGCGGTGGTGCATAAACTATCTTAACACTTATGTTATTATTGTGTTAGCAATCTGAAAGAAACGGTTCTTGGCAACCAGCGGAAACAGCGTTCGGCAATCATGGCAAAATTATTGCTTTGCCAATAACTCGGAATATTTTGATTAACAGAAAACATTAAACTATGACAAACCATCCATTAATCGGCTGCAGCGAATATTCACCAAAGATTAAAGCATATGATGCGGCTGTCAAATGCTTGAAACTTGGTCTGGCCGGTTTTCAGCTCTCCGGCGATTTTACTATCAATTTCCCTGAGAATATCTCCCAATACGAACGTGAGCAGACAAGCAACTTTATTCATGAAAACAACATTCGCCTTCACTACCATGCCCCCAGCGATATCCCCCTCGCCAGCAGGCATGAGAAGCTTCGGCTTGGCGGAGTGCAAAGACTTATGGAATATATCGATCTGGCGGTTGATATGGGAGCATCCTCATTTATTTTTCATCCGGGAAGATTTGCATTTTATAAGGTAAGCTCTCAAAAATTGGTCTTGGCAAAAAGAAATGTGCCGGAATCATACTACGACAATTTATATAACTCAGTATATATACTTGCTGAACATATCGATGGCAAACTTCAACTGCTTCTTGAAAACACCTACAATTTTTCCGATAGAATTATCTCGGTTGTTGACAGGTTTTTAGAAATACCATATACTGGGCTGGCTTGGGATATTGGCCATATGAATCACAGTGAAAGCTATAATCAGATTTCTAACTGCGGTATGGCTGATTTTTTCGCAAATAGAATTAAATCGGTTAAATTGGCTCACATTCACGATTCCGTAAACAACAAAAGCCATCTGCCATTGGGAACGGGAAACTTGAATATCTCTGCCTATATTGATATTTTCAACTCTCAAAACATTGAGATGATTATTGAGGTTTTGTCTGATAATGACCTGATGAAATCGCTTGATTATATTCAGACGCTTGCGTTAAAGGGACAGCCATGATAAAACGCCTGTTGATTATATCAATAATTTTTTCCCTCTTGGCTCCAATTATAATCGAGTCAGCCCAGAGATGTTCGCTGTGCGGTAAACCTATCACCGGTCAATATGTCAAATTCAATGATGGCGATGTGTTTTGTTTAGACTGCATGGAAAAATATACTCATTGTGATGTATGCGGCAAACCATCCCGTTCAACAACAAAAATTGATGGCAAATACATCTGCAGGGAATGCCTACTCAAGCTCGAGATATGTGATAATTGCAAGAAGCCAATAGTCGGCAAGTATGTAAAATACCCCGAACTCAACCTTATATTATGCGAGAAATGCGCCAATTCTTTGCCGAAATGTGATATATGCGGCCGCCCGGATAAAAATCTTATAACGGTTGGACATAAGAAAGTTTGTCGGTCATGTTTAAAACAGCTGTCGGTATGTTATATATGCGGTGAACCTATTGAGGGTACATACACATGTTTCGAGGGTAATTCATCTAAAAAGTATTGCCAGAAATGTGTTGATAAATATCCAAAATGCGCCAGCTGCGGCGCTCCTGTGGGTAATAATAGCGTTAAGCTTGATGATGGACGCATGCTATGCCATGACTGCTATAAATCAGCGATTTTCGAGCCAGCTCAAGTCAAAGCTATCAAACTTAAAACACTTGCCTACATGGAATCTAATTTAGGAATGAAAATACAGCATGATATTAAATATTCGCTTCAGGGTGAGGATTATTTAAATAAAAAATCTTATGGCTTATCAGAAGATTTAAACGGCTTATTTTATCGAATCGGCAATACTTTCGAAATATATATCCTGTATGGCCTTCGCAAAAAGGACCTATATCAGGTCGTTCCCCATGAGATTGCTCATGCCTGGTCTGCCGAGAATAGCCGCACTGGTTTAACTTTGGAGGATGAGGAAGGATTCGCTCAATGGGTGGCTTATCACTCGTTGGGTAACTTTGGCTTCATCGATTTTCGCGAAACGCTTAAAGAAGGCAATAATGTTTATGCCAGTGGCTTGCGCAAAATGCTTGATATTGAAAAAAATGGCGGAAAACAGGCAGTTTTTAATTATATGACAAACAAATAAGTTCTATCTGCAACATGCTTTGATAATAGTTTCTTTGTTTAATAAAGACAAATTTTAGATTTCCGAAATGAAAGTATAGATAAGGAGTATTTTTTGATAAAACTTGAGGAATATAGTAAAATTCCAGATGTTAGCGAAGCGTGCTGGCAAATCGGAATTAGCCCAGATGGTGAGTATCTGGCTCTAACATTTCACAATGAACCCCATACCGTGCAATTATGCGATTTAAAAGGCGAAATTTTCAAGAAGCTTGAGGGGCATAGAGGCATGGTTCATTCTATCGCTTTTGCTTCCGATGGCCGAACCTTAATTTCCGGCTCTGCCGATAAAACAGTACGAATCTGGTCGCCAACCGGAGACCTTCTAGGATTGTTCGATCGTTTTGACCAGAGCGTTGAATCGGTCAGTTATGCGCCGGAGGTGCCGATTTTAGCAGGCGGTCAAGCCGACGGTAATATTATTATATTCGATATCGCCTGTAATTATATTGCCACACTGCAAAGCCCTAAAAAAAGAATTTATTGCCTGAGTTGGTCGGGCGACAACAATTTCCTTGCCGCTGCTTGTGGCGATAAGAATTTATATCTGTACAATATCGCTATGCAGACCAAGCGGGTTTTTGAACATCCCGGCGCTGTTTATGGTGTCAGCTTTGCCAAATCTAACGGCACAATGGCAACATCATGCGAGGACGGAGCGGTCAGGTTTATCAAGTATAATGATGATAAAGTTGAGATAATAGACAGCGGCGATAAACGCACAGTTGGAATTACATATTCGCCTGATGATAAGGTTGTGGTCGCCGCATCGTTTGACAAGTCGGTAAAATTCTTCGATAATAAAGGCCAACCGATAGGGAAGCATAAGCTTGATTCTGAAGCCCTTGGCGTCACCTTCTCGGCTAATGGCGAACGTATTTATATAAGTACTAAAGACAGGTATTTGCATATTTATAATGTGGATTATCGGGAATAGATTTGAAAATTTTACCTTCGTTTTGCATTTGAGATATAAATAGAATATAATCATTTATTAAGCTTCTTATGGAAATTCATTTCATTGTAATATGGCTTGTTTTTTACAAGTATTTATTCTAAATGATGTTTTAAATATCAACATGTTTTACGGAGTTAATATGTTTGAAAAGATCAAAGGGGCTAAAAAGCGGCTTTGGGGACATTCCAATATTACGCCTATAATGACATCCCGAACACTTGATAGATTATCAGGGGCTAAAGTTTATCTAAAATGCGAGAATTTCCAGCGGACAGGCGCTTTCAAGTTTCGCGGCGCATTCAATGCTATTTCCCGGTTATCAAAAATTCAACAGGAACGCGGGATTATTACCTATTCCTGCGTCGTCAGGAACCCCTTCCTGACGACATCGGTAATAAAAATATCTACTTCCGCACAACTCGTTTGCCCCTAATTTCAACTCCCTCCAGCATAAGGAGCTTCTTTTTCATACCCATTCCAGCAGCGAAACCGGTTAAACTGCCATCCGAGCCAACTACGCGATGACAAGGCACAACTATCGCAATAGGATTGCTAGCCATAATCTGGCCAACAGCCCTCGCCGCTTTCGGTGAACCGGCTTTCTTTGCCAGCTGCCCGTAACTCATCACCTTGCCATAAGGAATTTTACTGCACTCGCGCAAGACTTTACGTTTGAATGACGGAAAATAATCTAAATCCAATTTTATATCAAAAGATTTTCTATTGCCTCTAAAATATTCTTGCAGCTGCGTTTTAATCTCTTTTGTTTTTTGCTGATTTTTTTCTGGTTGTAGATTACGATTGCAGACATGTTCGAAAATATCTGATAACCCTGAGTATTTGCCGAAACTGATTATCCTAAGTCCCTTATCACTGACAGCCAAGTTAAAATCGCCGAATTTCTTATCTTTAAAGGAATCTAAATATAAAACAGCTTTTATAGATTTCATAATTTCAACCCCAATTTTTTAGCTCTTTTAATTCTGTTCTTAGCATTAATATGGTCCCGATTGGATTTGGAAAAAACATGAGAACCATCCCCCTTGGCGACAAAATATAGATAGTCGCCAGCGGCGGGATTAACAGCCGCCTCAAGTGAAGCCTTGCCGGGAGAACATATAGGTCCGGGCGGCAAGCCATAATACTTATATGTATTATATGGCGAATCTAATTTAAGGTCTCGTCTATATAGAGGCCGGTTCAGACCGCCGAGGGCATAGATTACAGTAGGGTCGCATTGAAGACGCATGCCGATTTTTAGCCGCTTGTGATAAACCGCCGAAATCATCGGCCTTTCGCTGTCAATCATTGCCTCTGACTCGATAAGCGAGGCCATTATAACCGCTTCATAAATATCCAAACCATGCCTTTTTGCTTTTGCCTCAAATGAATCAGGTATGCTGGCAAAAAAATGATTCAGCATTTTATTGACTACTTGCCGCGGCGATTCATCATAGAAAAAATTGTACGTATCGGGAAACAGATACCCCTCCAAATCATCAGTGGGAATAGAAAGCGAATCAAGCAGCGTTCGGCTGCCGCATGCCTTAATGAAATCATCTTTATTGAAAAGCAATTTACCGCTTAGAAGTTCGGCGGTTTTTTCAACAGTCAGTCCCTCCTGAATAGTTACATTATAGGGAATAGCCGAGCCAGTTGTTAATATCTCGAAAATATCAGCGAAACTGGCATTCGGTTCGATTGCATAACGGCCTGTTTTTAATTTGCGGGAATGTCCGAAAATTTTTGAAAACAGCACAAAATTAAACTCTGAGGAGATAGCGCCTATTTTATAAAGTTTATAGCTTATATCATAAACCGTCTCGCCGCGATTGACTACAATATATTTGGTTTTATCGCCGAAGTCGGGCGATTGATGCGGGATGTAATACAGATAAAAGCCAACTAATATGCAAACAATCAAACATATTGAAATTATTCTTACAATGTAGCGCAATGTTATTGACCTATACTTTCTGAAAGGCAATGAGACAAACATCGACCCAACAAGGACAATCGAGGCAATGAGCCCAAGCAGGTTTGAACCCCACCAGTATGCCTTATCTTTAAGACTGAATTTATCTTCATTGATTTTTATTGCCATCGAGAAATGCCTGTAAAATTATAGCAGCCGCTACTTCATCTATTTTGCCTTTGCGAGCTTTTTTACCTGAGGCGTGAATCTGCTTGGCGGCTTCCCATGATGATAATGTCTCATCAACCAGATTGACAGGATATTCGGTTTTTGATTCTAACATACCTGCTAATTTTTCGGTTTTTTTAGCCATAGCGCCGCGGCTGCCATCCATATTAAGCGGCAGTCCAATTACGAACTCCTTGATTTCCTCTTTCTCGCCAATAGCCAGAAGTTTTTCTACCAGATCATTATATCCGGTAAATTTTATATAACCATAACCGGAGGCTAAAAATCGAGACTGGTCGGAAACCGCTATGCCGACTCGGGCATCGCCGTAATCAATCGCTAAAACTCTACTCATTCGGGTCGGGCAGCCTTCCGTTGTTTTTATATCGGATATAATCTGCAAAAGCTCTTACATGAGATTCAAACGCGATATTTTCAGGCGGGCTATCGAATGGGAAATATTGCAGTTCGCTGGCATCATCCCCCGGCTTAAAATCGCCGCCGATGATTTCGGCTATATAAAGAACCAACACAGCCTTATATCTTGGGTCATCATCGCCTGAATATATTTTGAATGAACTTGTTAATTCGATTTTTAATCCGGTTTCCTCAGCCACCTCACGAATACAGCATTGAGACGGCGACTCCCCATATTCCATAAAACCTGCCGGAAAACACCAGTCGCCCACATATGGCGGGTATTTACGTTTTACCAGTAAGATTTTGCCATCGTCCTCGATAATAGCCCCAGCCGCCGGAATAGGGTTTCTATAGTATATAAAATCGCAGTTTGGGCAGCGTTTTCTATTTTTGCCGTCAATATGTGAATCGATGAGTTTTGTAGAGCACCACGGACAATAAGAAAACTCTTTGCTAATTACAAGCTTGTGCTCATTTTCGGGTAATTTGTCGGGCACATTCAATCCTTACGGTTAATTTTTAATCCTTCCTATTATAAATAAATATTATATGTCTGGCAAGTGATTTGGTTTTTAAGAAGCGCGAATGATAATAGAATATTCATCACTACTGTCCGGCCTTTTTCATAGAGTTCTTTAATAATATATAGTAAAGCGATACTTTCTTGAATTATAACCTAAGCAGCAGCAAGATGTTGGACGATTCCAGCAAACATTGACATTTCATCTTTTATTTTTTTAAATATTTCGGGATAAGATTTGAGAAATTGATTTTAATTCGATGATTATCCATTTACGTCATTCCCCCGCCGCGTCGGGGGAATCCAGGAATCCGCCAGTGGCGGACGGAGCCGTTCGTTAACTCAAAGGTGGATAACAAGAATACCATGCCCCGTGTCCGCAGACAG
>JAGGSN010000223.1 GCA_021159005.1 Candidatus Zixiibacteriota bacterium
CGCAGACAGGCGGGCGCCGGCAGGCAGGAGGTATCGGCATGACCAATCTCTGGACTCCCGTTTTCACGGGAGTGACGTTGATTATAATGTTCTGCAAAAGGCCGGACAGTAGTGTGTTTATATATAAACATAACGTGTAGGGGCGTCCGGCAGCTGCCGAACGCCCCTTAGATATTCATGATTATTTACTAATCATTTTATCGAACCGTCCGGAAAAACCGAAATATCATCGTTAAATAAAGCAGACGGCGTTGGCGGCGTTTCGGGGCAATAGGTTGGCGGAGGATTTACACCTCTGAAATATTGAACAAAATATACAACATCAGAACCCATAAATAAGCAATCGCCATTAACATCCGCAGCCGAATACAACCATGATTCATTCGATGTATTCCAGCAGCTATCAGGAGGCGGATTGCCTGTCCCGCGGAAATAATTGACTGCGTAAGTTACATCGCTGCCAATAACAATGTCATCGCCATTAACATCGCCGGGCAAGTAATCGCAATAGCCAAAAGGATCAATGAAAGTTACCGAACTGAAATATTCAACATAAGGGAAGCCATACCATCCCAGCGTATCGCCAATATTTGTTTCTCCCTGAGGGGAATTAATTCCCATTCCCAGACAAGCCACTGTTTGTCCGATAAGGCTATCATCATCAACAGTTTTAAATGTGAATGTCATTATCTTACTGGCAGTTTCTTGGTGAAGCCATGGAGCATCAGATTCGGAGCTAAGTCTGGCAAATCCCATAAATGCCTGATTTGACCATCCGGCTGGATTTGGCGGCGAACCATCTGGTGACAGAAATTCCGCCGCGTCCCATTCCGTTAACGGATAGTATAATTGACCCTCTGTTTGGCTTAGAAGGCTGTCGAAACAAGTGTTTTCTGCGCCAAGACATAGGAGCATATCGCCAATATATACTTCCCCGGCAGCCAACATCCAAACATCAATGTTTAATCTGCTATTGACATTTGCAGTAAGCGGCGAACCATCCAAATTGCCGTACCAGATAGCCGCTCCCTGAAAACAATCGCTCGATTTTAAAGTGGTATCATTTGCATAATTCATATCTGCTGACAGATTTGTATAGGCTTTGAGATTGTATATAGTATCAACAGATGGATAAAATGTATCAAAACCGGATACTGTATCAGTGGCATAACCAGGAACATTTGATAGTGAAACCGTATCAGCAAATTCTATGGCTGACGAGCCAAGAATACGCGCCTCGAAAATAACGCCGAAAGACTGCGTCTCCGACCCATAATTATTTACTTCGCATCTAATCAATATCGGCATATCCATAATCATGGAGTCTGTCGGGCTGAATATCTCGCTTACACCAGCATCATACGGCAGGCTATTTAGAGTAACATGAACCCTTGTAGTATCGCCCTCGATAACCGAAATTCCGGTGATAGTAGTGTCTTGGTAGCCAGGATGGGAATAAGTAACACTATATGAACCCGAATCAAATCCGTAAAGAGTATACATACCTGTTGCATCAGTAGTATCCTCAATAGATGGGCTGGAAGAATATGCATATACTCCCTCAATTGGTTCATACAGCTGATTTTTTACAATGCCGCTGATTGCGCCATAGAATTCATCAACAACAGCTTCTGTTTCGGATGGCAGATAGTTATTCTTGGTAGCCGTAACATACATTGTCCCAAGAGTCGTGGGCGCCGGATAAAAAGTTACATCGCCGTTGATATCGGTCGAGCCGGTTAGATATACCTCGTCGCCTTTCATCAAACATACATAGCCTAAATAGATATTTGCGCCGCCAAAACTTTGAACATGCACCGTAAACGGATTAGAACCAAGCGGTATTGTATCGGGATGGGATACTATAAGGTTAACCGGAGTATCTGTCCAAACAGGCATCTCGGGGTCGCCCAGAAGAGTAAGCTCGGTAAATATTTGCTGTTCTGCGCCATAACTCGTCGGTCCATCGTTTTTATGATCGGAGAAAGCATTTCCCAGTTTATATTGCCCTTGACTTAACAGAGACCGGAAGAAATAGCGGTCATACAACATCGAAAGCGTATTATAGTCTCCCTGATAATACAACCCTGACCGCGAATTGCCGATAAAAGCAACACAGCCGCCATTCGAATCGCGGACGAAGTGTTCAGCTATGCAGCTGCTATAGTCATAGGAACAAGCCCAGCAGCCTAACGAATATAAGATGCTTTGTCTGCTGCCATTACTGAAAGCGTCAACATCGCCGGTGTTGAGTCCCCAGCCGTGATTATGACTGCCGGTACCCATATAATATGTATATGAATGGTCGCTGTGATTTATCAGGTTCTGGCCGCTGTTAATCGAATTGATTACAGCAGTTCTATGATTGGTGCTCTGACTGTCATAAACCGTATCAATTGCCCAACCGGATGGAATATAATTATATGGAGAAGTATAGAGTTTTCTTTTTAGTATTTCAGAAAAGGTGTAGTCGTCAAGATCAAAAGCATACAAACCTATTTTTTCACAATAACTTGTTAAGGGCGGATTCTTTTCATAAGTTAAGACTTTATTCTTAAAAGTGGTAACGGCGCCGGAGGAGATTACCGAAGCTCTGCCGACATGAACATTGCAGGTCCAATTGCCGTCATAGTCGGAATAGTATGTATCATTAGGAACATTCTCACCATTAACTGACTTAATATGATATGGAATCTGACCTGTATCGCCTCCCAGAAGGAAATAGACAGTTCCCCAAGTTGAATGGGCATCCATAATGAAGGCGCGTATTTTCTCAACATTGCTTCCGGAATATTCGCCGTAAATCCAAGTTGTAGTTACAATTTTTGCCGGTATTCCCTTCTTGGTTTTCCAATCAGCCAATGATTGAAAAGCACTGACAAAACTGCTGATAGTGATTATAACATAATCATAATTGCCCGGGTCCAAAGCGATTTGAAATGGCGTATATTCTGAGGTTATTACCTTTGCATCCTCAGGATTAATTACCATACCTTTAACCATGCTTTCATATTCACGCTTATTGAATTCAGACACTGCTGCCGGCAAATAATGACTGCAAACATTACCGAAATCACCCTGAATTGTAAAAGATATTTCAGTATGAAATACTAAACTTTTCTCAGCGGGAATATATTGAAGCGGATTAATCATTATTACAGCCATAGACTGACCAGCCAGATCGGTTTGATAAATAAGCTCAGCCAATTTTGTTGGATACGGCTTATCTGATGAATAAATGGCGCTGTTTGGCTCTACAAATTCAATATCTCTATCATAGTTGGAACTTATTTCCCTTGCTGGTTGGGAGGGATAGATATTATATTCGCCATCAATTTTTTGAGATTCTGCCTTATCAACAACAACGTTTACAGCAATCATCCCCTCGGGCAAGGCAACTTTTACAAGTTTTGATGGAAGCAGGGGGTTTCCGAGTTTAACATTTTTATCGCCATCAAACAGATGCACGATATCATAGCCTTCAATTTTATCGAAAATCAGGTCAGCTTCAGAAAATTCAACCGTAATCGGAACTTTATAAACGTTCCCTGAATTAACGTTTTGCGGTTGAGAATAAGCCGGTTGAGTAAAAATAACCCCCACAATTAAGAAAACGACAAAAACGAATGATGTTCCGTATTTTCTATTCATTTCTTATCCTTCTGTAATTTACATGGTTAATTTATTAATCATTTATCTAAAAATTTACATTATAATAAGACGTTATTTGATTCTTCAACTAATAACATAACCTTTGTCAGTATTTAGTTATCGAGAACAAATTCTATGTTGATTTAAACTAAGAAGATATATTGAACTGTTCCGGATTAACATATTAAAAAACATCTTTTTACTTTTCAAGCTCGCCATCATTTTGAAGCTTTGATAATAGGCCAACAATCATGATCAGCCTTACAATCACAATATATCATGATATAATTTCAGGTCAAGCTATATTTAGCAGGAGTTTCCCCGTATTTTTTATACAATCGTAGGTCAGGTTCTCCGCCTTAGGCGGACGAACAAGAAACCCGACACCTTTCGTAGTTATATAAGTATCTTTCCCTTAGTAAATAGCATATCAAAGTCAAATTGTCGGGTTTTTCCCTCCGGTCAGAACCCGACCTGCTTGAAATCGTTAAAAAATTCCCCCGATTTTCCAAAATCGCTATTTCCACTTTTTGAAAATGTTAATTCGTTGACATGAATTGAATTAAAACAATTTTACCGGAATTTTCGGGGAAATTCCTGATATTTAGCACAAGATTATTTTTGAAAATTCCGATAGAAACTATATAATTGAAAAGTTCATCAGTCAAAATGGATGGAATTTGAGATATTGAAAATTGGGAAAATTCCTTAATTAACAGATATTGACATGCCAGCAAGTATTATATATATATTACAGTGTAAGATAAACATAAGCAAATTCAATAAATAAAATTAAGGGTTTTAGTGAATTAAGGTATTTGTAAACCAATATAACATGAACTCTAAAAATATTAAAAGGTAAACTATGCGGCTTTTTTTTATTTCAATATTATCAGCATTAATTCTTGTTGGCAGTACGGCAGCAGCTAACGAAATTGAAAATCTGCTTAGCCAATATGAAACCGACTACAGCGCTTTCGAGATGACAGAAATCAACGATATGATAGTTATCTGGAATCAAAGGACAATAGGTGAAGCTATTGTCGAAAAAGACCAAGTAGTGTATCAATTTGATAAAGAAACTAAAACACTTCGCTATAAAAAAGGCAATTGGCGGGATGATTTGCCGGAAAGTATTGATATAAATATCAGTCAGCATCAAGCGGAAACCATTGCCGGCGGTGAAACGCAATTTTCCAATCTGTATATCATATCTCCCGAATCGGATGTCTTCCCTATCGAACCGACACCCGAAAATCCATGCTGGGTAGTAAATACTATTGAGGGGAAGCAAATGAACGTGGTTATTATAGACGCCGTAACGGGCGACTTGCTTGGCTATGGCATCCCGCCGCCCGCCGCTTTTTCGATGTCGGGACCTCAATATGACCAACCCTGCAGTAATTTATGGTATCTCTGGTCTTATAATGCCAAGACTTGGTTCAATCAAATAGGTTATCCTTGCGAGTTTAATACTTGGCCTACTCAAGCAGAGCTAAAAGACCAAATTCAAGATAACAGTGTGGGAATGTTTTACGAAATTGCTCATAGCGGTCATTCACCCAGCACCTACTTTTTAAGCGGCTGTGTCGGCGACACTGCTTTTGAGATTACCTACGCTGACAGCATCGCCGCATGGATAACCGATTATGAGAAAATACCATTCGTTTTTATAGCCAGCTGTTATGGCATGTGCTATACCGATGAGCATACGCTTTCGCATGCTTTCAGGAAAGGTTCGCATATAAATACCGCAACCGTAGGCTATTGTGATATGAGTGAATTTTATTGCAGCACATGTTGGACCTATTCATTAGACTGGCAGGATTCTTTGTTTTCGTATATCTCGCGCGGGTGGACTGTAAAACAGGCTTATGACCAGTCTATGGCAGATTTTCCTATATGCTCTCATGAAAACGGCTGCATGATATTTGAAGGCGATGAGACTTTCGCCGGACCTTATATTCGGGGATTGCCGCCGGATACAAATTATCAATATATGCCGGGGGATGCAAATATGGCTCTCAGTTTGTGGCCGCCGCGGGTTATCGGCAGCGATTTGATATATTTAGCAAGATGTATTCTCGATAAAGCAGAACCTTGCCTTATTGACAGCTTCTATGTCGCCGGTGATGTTAACGGCGATTGCCAGGTTATCGGCAGCGATGTTACTCGACTGGTTAACTATTTTAAGGGCATAAGCGATATTCGATGGTGTCCCGAATACATCCCGGACTGGCTTCATAATGAAGCTATTCCCGAGCAGATGCCGTCGGATTGGCCCGGCTGCGATGATTAGCGAATTAAATTGTTTTGTCGGGACGGTTGATTGATTATAGAAAAATAAAACCGGGCGTCCCTCCTCAAGACCGCCCGGCAAAAAGTTTTCCCTTATGCTATTATCTACTTACATTTCGAATAGCCGCAATTGGGGCAGGTTATACAGCCCGATTCATGCACTAATTTGCTTGAACAATCAGGACATATTTCAGTTCCCAGATCCTTATCTCTTTTCGGTGTTTTGCCATTGCCGAAATGCTTCTGCAGGATTTTCGCCAGCGCATCAGGCATCGACCTGACCAAGCCGCCATTGCCGAATACCTGGGTATCCCCGCCGATACCGCGAAGCTGGTCGATAATCTTTTCAACTGGCACGCCCGAACGCAGTGAGAGCGAAATCAGACGGCAGACAGCTTCGGTGTCAGCCATTGTATCATGCCCGGACTTGCCTATCTGGGCAAAGACCTCAAACGGTATGCCCTCATGGGTGTTGATAGTAACATATAGATTACCGAAACCGGTCTTTATTTTTTCGGTTATGCCGTGAAGCGTCTCCGGTCTATCTTTGATAATTTTTTCTAACGATTCATCAAAGCTTCCTTTTTTCTTGCTCTTCTTAGTCGAAAGCACCTGGAATGGCCGGCAGCCGTCGCGATAAACAGTAACGCCTTTGCATGATAAGCTATAGGCAAGCTCATACGCTTTTTTAACATCATCCTTAGTGGCTTCGTTAGACAAATTGATGGTTTTGGAAACGGCGTTTTCGGCATATTTCTGGAAAGCATCCTGCATCCTGATATGCCATTCGGGAGATACATCATGGCTGGTAACAAAAATCTTTTTAACATTATCCGGAATATTCGGAATATCGGCAATTGAATTTTTATTAGCTATCTTTTCTATTAGCTCCTCGGAATAAAATCCTAACTGTTTGGCTTTTTGCTTGAAATAGGGGCTAACTTCGACCATTTTCGTGTTGTCCATCACATTCCGCTCATAAGCGATAGCGAATACAGGTTCGATACCGGATGAACAAGCGGAAATTATCGAGATAGTACCGGTCGGGGCAATTGTGGTTACAGTTGAATTGCGCCGCGGCTTGCCCTGCCCGGTTGTCTGGTCGAAAAATTTGGATTTTTCCCAGTTCGGAAAATTTCCTCTAATTTTAGCCAATTCTTGCGATGCCAAGTCGGCCTCGGTTTGAATAAAACCCATAACCTTTTCAGCCAGACTTAACGCCTCCTCGGAATTATAAGGAATGTCGAGCATAATCAGAAGGTCTGCCCAGCCCATTATTCCTAAGCCGATGCGACGATTGGCTTTCGTATTGGAATTGATTTCTTCAAGCGGATAATTGTTAGCCTCAATCACATTATCAAGGAAATGCGTGCTTAAATGCGTAACCCTTCTTAATTTCTCCCAGTCTATTTCACAGCGGAAAAGGTCGGTATCCGGCGAAACCCCGACAGTGGTTTTTATCATCTTGGATAGATTGAGCGAACCAAGGTTGCAGCTTTCATAGGGTAAAAGCGGCTGTTCACCGCAAGGATTGGTTGCCTCAATTAATCCTACCTTGGTTGTATTTTCGAGTTTGTTTATTTTATCGAGAAAAACAATACCCGGCTCGCCGGTGCTGTGAGCATGCTCAACAATAGTATCAAACACTTTTTTGGCATCAAGCGATTGCGGCTGCTCATCACGAATGAACTGTTCGTTTGTTTGAGGATCAATAAGCGGATAAGTTTTATTTTTCTTAACGGCATCCATAAAAACATCGGTTATACCTACGGAAATATTGAAATTAGTTAACTCGCTAAGATCATCCTTACAGGTGATAAATTCTAGAATATCAGGATGGTCGATTCGCAGGATACCCATATTGGCGCCGCGCCTTGTGCCGCCCTGCTTAACAGCTTCAGTGGCGGCATTAATCACTTTCATAAATGATATTGGACCTGAGGCGACTCCTGAAGTGGAGGCAACTACTGAATTAGTGGGTCTGAGCCTTGAAAATGAGAATCCTGTACCGCCGCCGGATTTATGAATTAGAGCCGCAGATTTTACCGCATCGAAAATCGATTCCATCGAATCCTCGATAGGTATCACAAAGCAAGCTGATAATTGCCCTAGCGGTCGGCCGGCATTCATAAGAGTGGGCGAGTTGGGCATAAATTCCAGTTCTGCCATTACATTATAAAAATCAACCGCAGTTTTTTCTGCTTCTTTAATCGATGCCCCAAAATCAAGATCGGGTTCAGCTATAGTGGCGGCAACCCGCATAAACATCTGTTCCGGTGTCTCGATAACGCGCCCCTTATTATCTTTTGCCAAATAACGGCGGCGGAGCACCGTTTGCGCATTTTCTGATAATTGCGGTTTTATTCCGGTAGCCTTAATATTCATAATTCCTCACTTTATATAATAACACTATATTAATCCAATTAGGTTTCAATTTCACCGGCTGCTGACATATTTTTTTCATCAATAGTAAAATCCCAGAATACTATCGGCGCTTCTTTTTTCATAATCTTAAGCATATCAATAGCGACTTTTCTAATCTCCCAGTGCGCTCTCGGGTTGGTTCTAACCCAGAAAAAGTGCCGCAGCTCCCTGAAATTGGAGCTTATCACTATTTCAGAAGTGGTGGCATTAGGGAGAATATATCTGGCATCCTCCGGCGGAATACCTGCATCGAGCATCTTTTCATATAAATTATAGCACTGCTCGACCTGTCTGTTATATTCATCGGTAAAATCATACCCCTCGCCAACAAAACAGGGCGGGGCTACAAACTCGAAATCCTTTGTCTTTTTTCGCTTGGGTTTGTCGGCATAACAAACATAACGCTGGCTTTCCTGAGATGGCGACATCAGACGGTGACGTACCAGTTCATGAGTAAAAACCCTCGAACCGCCTTTAATTCTAAAAGTGGCGCTGGCATGTTCAAGCACCGAGTGATGTCTTTTACGGATAACCTTTTTAAGCAATTCCTCGGTTGATTTTGGCGGATCGTACCTATGGAAAGATAGATAACAGGTTCGACAGGCTCTCTCGATTAAATTCTCGGCATTCGGCGTAATACTCTCAAGAATTACTTCGGCACTTTCTACATTCTTTGCTTGCATACCACCAACACCTCAATAACAACCATTAAAACATCGTTGTTTAAATACCGACACCGCAACTATCTTTAATCAGCTAAACATTAACCGACCCATCCCTACTGAAAGGGTTACTATATTATTTTCAATCTGAATTTCTGTCAAGCGTTTTTCCATAAAAAAATAAACATTTTTACAATCTGCAGATTGGCAATACGTTACAGGGAAAAAGTGTTTTTTAGGAATAAAGCCGCCGATTAATATAATTGTCAAATATTATAACATATTTATAGACTATATGTTACGACTGTCTTTCAATTTAGTGCTTAAAACAGTAAATAGAAATTTAGTAATTATATGTTATTGAATCATACCATCTTATCATATACGGATTGCGGTTAATATCTTATTAATAGTCCGCATTGTTTGGATATATATAATTGTATAAATTGAGTGATATTTACTAAAAGGTGATCGGTTGTCCATTTTAATGATTTGAAAATATCATTTTAAAACCGGATTTCACAGTTGGAATTTTATATAGCCGTTTATATGGGCGGCACACGTCCTCGTGTGCCCCTTACAGGGGCGGCGTACCTCTTATCTGTATATTTCTCTCTTGAGAAGGGACAGGGGTGTGTTCTTAACACTAAATGTTCAACGTAATTCCGCATAATTTTTAAATTATTTGTAGTTCTAGTGTAAAATCTTGGTTTATGTATTACTACACTTGTGAAAAATGGTGCTTGACTCATAGGCTAAAATTTATAATTTAACCTCAATATATTAAATTAAACTTAACGTGGAGGAATAATGGTTTTTGATAAAATCAGCGGTAAAAAGCTGAATCTGGGGGATAGAAGAGGCATCTATATTGATATCACAGATTATCCCGATCAACCAGATGTAGTTGGCAATGAGACATTACTGGCATTAAACAAATTTGATATCTGGTATCGCACATTATGTTCGATGCTTTTCAATTTCGCCTCAAGCGGACATCCGGGGGGAAGTATTTCCTCCGGCCATATGGTTGCCGCCGCTATTATCGAGACAATGGATTATGATATCGGCGATCCGGATCGTCCCGATGCCGATTTAATCAGCTATGCCGCCGGACATAAAGCTCTCGGTCTTTATTCGATGTGGGCATCGCGCAACGAGATGGTGAAAATCAGCAAACCGGAACTTTTACCCGAGCCGAAAAAACAACTTCGTCTCGAGGATATGCTTGGATTTCGCCGGAACCCGATACAGGATACTCCCCTGTTTAAAAAGTATAATGCCAAGCCTCTTGATGGTCATCCCACGCCGTTAACTCCATTTTTGAAGCTTGCTACGGGAGCCTCTGGTGTGGGTGTGCCTTCCTCGTTTGGACTGGCGCTGGGCGCGCTTGATAGATTCGGCAAAGATGCTCCGAAAGTGCATATCATAGAAGGCGAGGGCGGTATGACACCCGGGCGAGTTTCCGAAGCTTTAGCGGCCGCGGCAACTGCCCAGATGAACAATCTGATTATGCACATCGACTGGAACCAGGCTTCAATCGATTCAAACCGGGTTTGCCGTGACGGCAGTAATCGGGGCGACTATGTCCAATGGAATCCCAGCGAATTGTTTTATCTTCACGACTGGAACGTTATATGGGTGCCGGATGGTTTTGATTTCAGCATGGTTATCAAGGCGCAGCAAATCGCTAAAGAGGGTATAAACAACCAGCCAACTGCTATTGTGTATAAAACTGTTAAAGGCTGGAAATACGGCATTGAGGGCAGAAAATCTCATGGCGGCGGTCATAAGTTTTGTTCGGATGGATACTATAAATCAATAGAAGAATTTGAGCAAAGTTTTAATACTAAACTGCCGCGCCTGGAAAATCAAAAGACACCGGCAGAGCTTGAACAGCTTTACTATGATTCGCTTATAGTTTTACGCAAAGCCGCCGAGTCTGACAAAGATATGACCGGATATGTCGCCGGTAAAATATCCGCCAGCAAAGAACGCCTGAATAAATTAAACCGTAAATCGCGCGCTAACTGCCCCGATTTGAGTATACTTTATAGCGATAGCAATATCGATTCGCAGAAAATTCCCGCCGAATTGACGTTAGAACCCGGTACAAGCACCACCCTTCGCGGAGAATTGGGCAAGACGCTCGGCTATCTCAATAAAAAAACCAACGGCGCTTTCATGGGCGGAGCCGCTGATTTACTCGGTTCAACATCCGTTGACAAACTCAACGCTGATTTTCCCAAAGGCTTTTATAATTTCATCGATAACCCCGAAGCAAGAATGGTTGCAGTAGGCGGTATCTGCGAGGATGCCTTAGGCGCCTTGATGACCGGTCTGTCATCGTTTGGTTATAATATTGGCGTTACTGCTTCCTATGCCGCCTTTATTGCCGCGCTCGAACATATCGCCGCCCGCATTCATTGTATCAGCCAGCAGGCGCGTTATGCTTTCTGCGGTGATTTATTTAAAACATTTATCATGATCTGCGGTCATGCCGGTTTGAAAACGGGCGAGGATGGTCCTACTCATGCCGACCCGCAGGCGCTTCAGCTTCTGCAGGAAAATTTTCCGCTTGGCAAAACGATTACATTAGTGCCATGGGACCCGCAAGAATTATGGCCATTGGTGGTCGAGGGACTCAAAAAGCGTCCGGCGGTTTTAGCTCCGTTTGTTACCCGTCCCAATGAAACGATAATTGACCGCGCTAAGTTTAAACTTCCGCCGGCAACCGCCTCTATTGACGGCGTATGCCAATTCCGAAAAGCTGATCCGAATACAAAACCGTATCACGGTACGATTATATTGCAGGGCAGCGCTATAACTAACGATTTTATTACCTATGTACTGCCTCGCCTTGATGAGGGCGGCTACAATATGAACATCTATTATATATCCAGCGCCGAGCTGTTCTCGATGCTTCCCGAGGATAAACAGCAGGCTATATTGCCGGATGAGAGGAAACATGAGGCGATAGGCATAACCGGTTTCACCATGCCCACGCTTTACCGCTGGGTAACCTCCGATATGGGACGCAAGCATTCGCTGTTTGCCTTCTCCAAGGGGATATATCCCGGCAGCGGCAAGGCTGAGGTGGTGATGAAAGAGGTCAGCTTGGATGGTGCGGCACAATGGGAAGCGATTTTGCAATATATCAAAGATAGAGGATAAGCAAAGATTATCGCCGCCGGATAATCGACCGGCGGCGATTTTTTATATATCTGGTGATATGGCTGGCGTACGTCCTCGTGCGCCAGCTTTTTGCCAACTCAAAAGCCTCTGTTTTCTCAATAGTCAAGACCACAAGTCCGCCTTAGGCGGATTGACTTGAAAGACGGCATCTACAAACCTACTATTATTATTAATATATACAAGTATTGATATCCATTAGTAAATTGACTAATTTCAATATTGTAAATAGGTATTAAAATTCTTAACATTAAATACAATTTAAACTGCAAAATTCAGGAAACACAATAACATATCTTATTAAAGTAGTCTAAATAAAGACGATAAATAATATATAAGCAAGCAATATTAAAGTATCGATTGAAATTCGAGATGCTTAGATATTTAGAAGATATCGGCTGTGATAGCTGCAGACTAATTGATAATCTGAAAATTATTAATTGTCGCTCTATAGATATAGATATAGTGAAATAATAATTATGGAAGCTTCAACTAAAACATCGCTTTCCGGATTGATTGCCAGAAACCTGACAACCTATAAAATCACGGTTTCGATTATCTTTGGATTATTAGGATTTGTTATAAACTTATATAGTATTAGTTTTTCTTTCCCCCCCTATACGGCAACTGTTTTAATTGGATTGTTGTTTCCGATGCTTATAGCCCGCACTTGGGGTTGGAAATATGGTTTATTATCAGCCTTGGCCGGCGGTTGTCAATCAATATGGTGGCTATGGGGTCCCAGTAATGGCTACGCCGTATTTTTGGTTGTCCCCCCCTTTACATTGTGGGTTGTTTGGCATGGTTTATGTGCTGAATTACGTAATAAGCGAAAAAACCATAAATGGTGGTTAAGCGCTTATGCTGTCGAGATTCCATTCAGGATATTAAGCACTATAAGTTTATTAACGCTGGCCAGATGGGCTATTACATTTAATCCGCCATCCTGGAGTTGGGCTTCGAGTGCGTCTAATACAATCCCGCTGCAGTTTTCCGTCTTTGTGGCTGTAAAGCAGTTTGTAATAGGATATATAATTTTACTGCTTGCTGATGTTTTATTAAATTTTAGATTTATAAGAAGATTCTTTATATTGGAGAAAAAAGGCAACCATGCGAATACAGGTTATGTTATAAGCGCTTCGCTATTATTTGGCGTTCTCTTTTGGATTATTGACAGCTTTCTCGGCTGTCTGATATTTCATCCTGAGAATACTTTTTTTGATTTGCTTGCCTTGAATATTCCCCTGTATATATTCTATATAAGAATTGCTTTTATTCTCGCTTGTTTAACAGGCGGAGTATTGGTATCAAAATTCTTACGCAAAAAACATGAAAGCAAAGAGGCTTTGAGGAAACAAGAGGCACAGCTTCGAGCTGTTCTCGACAATACCATTATACATGTCTGGTCTTTTGATGGAGTGCAGTATCTCTACCAAAGTAAAGAATGGTACCGCTATACCGGACAGGACCCGGATTTACCGCGGACTATTAAAAGATGGACTGAGGTTATTCACCCTGATGATGTGGATGAAACTGTTAAATCATGGCTTAAAGCCTGGAATAGTAAGGGCATATATGATGACCATTTCCGAATAAAAAATACCAATAGCGAATACAGACTGTTTCACAGTCATGCGGTTCCTATATATGATGAGAACGGCAATTTCCAACATTATCAGGGATACAATATCGATGTTACCGAGCAAAAGCGGGTGGAGGAAGACCTACGCGAGAGCGAGAGCAAGCACAAGCGTCTGCATTCCATGCTCAGATTAATGAGTGACAATCTACCGGATCTTATATGGACTAAAGATATAGAAGGCAAATTTCTTTTTGTGAATAAAGCCTGTTCAGAAATACTGCTCGATGCAAAAAATACCGATGAACCTATAGGTAAAACAGATACATACTTTGCCGAGAGGATGATGAAATCTCATCCGGAAATCCCTGACTACCTTTCTTTTGGGAAGAAATGTGTTGAATCAGACCTGACAGTTTTAACAACCAAGAAACCGATGAGGTTTGATGAATCCGGTAATGTAAAAAGTAAGTTTCTATACCTTGATGTCTATAAAGCGCTCTTTAATGATGAGAATGGAAAAATTATAGGAACAGTGGGCTGTGCAAGAATTGTTACAAAAGAAAGACAGATGGAAAAAGAACTTCGTAAAAATGAGGAGAAGATGCGTTCTCTCTTTGAAAATTCACCTTACGCTATTTTAGTTACTGATATAAATGCAAAGATATGTGATTGCAACCAAACAGCATTAGATATTAATGGTATTTCTTCTAAAGATAAACTAACCGGAAAGAACATTATAGATTTAATATCCAACAAAGACAAACAAAGAATAATGGAGAGTATAAAAAAGCTCACTAAACAAAATTATTTAAGATATGAAGAATACATGATTTTAGCTATAGATGGCAGGGAATTTCATGGAGAGATTTCAGCTAATGTTACCCGTGATTCTAACGGCAAACCTTTATATTTCATTATAATATACAGAGATATAACGAAGCGCAAGAAAGCCGAAGAGGAACGCCGGTTGATGATGGAGCAAATGCAGCATGTACAAAAACTGGAAAGCCTTGGTGTTTTGGCAGGAGGCATCGCTCACGATTTCAACAACATACTGATGGGAGTGCTCGGCAATGCAGACCTTGTTTTAAATAAACTTCAGCTTGATTCGCCTATTCATAAAAATATAATAAACATCAAAACAGCGGCAAAGCGCGCGGCTGGTCTATGTGATCAAATGCTAACCTATTCGGGCAAATGTCAAACAACTATCCAATCGCTTAATCTCAATCAGGTCATAGAAGAAATGGCGCAGCTGCTTAAAATCTCAATTTCAAAGAAAAGTATTCTTAAATGCAGTTTTGCTGATAATCTTCCACCTGTTAAAGGTGATGCTACTCAAATCAGCCAGGTAGCCATGAATCTGATTACAAATGCATCGGAAGCCTTGGGTGATAAGGGCGGCGTTATCACAATAAGTACCGGCTGTAAGGAATATAATAGCGCTTATCTAAATAAAACGTTCTTAGGTAAAGAATTGCTTGAAGGTGCTTATGTTTTTCTTGAAGTATCTGATAACGGATGTGGAATAGACAAAGAGAAAATATCCAAAATATTCGATCCATTCTTTTCAACTAAATTCACCGGTCGAGGATTAGGATTAGCTGCTGTACTTGGAATTGTAAAAGGACATGGCGGAACGCTTGATATTAAAAGCGAGATTGGAAAAGGTACAACTTTTAGAGTGCTTTTCCCATGTTCAAATAGCCCTGTTAACAAAATAGTTGAGAAAAAACACAATTTTAAGGATTGGCAAATTGGGGGCAGTATCCTTGTAATCGATGATGAAGAGGATATTTGTTCTGTTGCCAAGGATATGTTGGAACTCATTGGTTTTAAGGTGATTACAGCAAATGATGGACAAAATGCTATTAAGATTTTCCGCCAAAATACTGAGGAAATTGTTTTGGTATTGCTTGATATGACAATGCCTTACATGAGCGGCGAGGAAGTATTCAATGAAATTCGCAAAATTAAAAGCAAGGCTCGAATTATTATCTCAAGCGGCTATAATGAATATAATATAAAAAAGCATTTTGCAGATATGGAATTAGATGGCTTCATAAAAAAACCCTACCAATTGGAAGCTTTAAAAGAAATAGTGTATGAAGTTTTAACACAAAAGAATGAATTGCAGGTTGAACACCCTGTTTACAACTAAACCCGGATTTTGTAGTTGATTTTTTTCAATAAGCTTAATTTTATATACATCAGCGCGTAGGGGCGTCCGCATCAGACGGATACGCCCTCAGACTGTTGACAAAACCCGTCCCGACTGGAAAGTCGAGGCTATTAAGTTTTGATTCGTGCGTCAGTTTTATGTGGCTGGTGTACATCCTGATGCGCCAGTTTGTTTTTAAAATTACTAAGGCGGTCAAGCACCGTTTGACAGCCCGAGTGATGTGTTGTTTTGTTAATAAGATAAAATTCGATCCCCAGAAAACTCCTTTATTATCTTGACAATGGAACTGAAATATTCTTATCGTTGCTAACAAAAAACCGAAAGGAAAAAGGAGAAACTATGAAAAAAGCTCTTATTGCCCTGTTTCTATTTATCATTACATCATCATTGTTGACAGCCGGCGAAACACGGCAGATGACTCTTGGCAATGGCATGAAAGTCATTCTAAAAGAGAATCATTCGACATCGATGGTATCATCGATTGTTTGTGTGAGAGCGGGAAGCAAATTTGAGGATAAGACAAATAACGGGTTTACTCATTTCCTCGAACATTTATTGTTCAACGGCACTAAAAATCTCAGCCGGATTGAACTAAACGAAGGCTTCAAAAACCATGGCGGCTATATCAATGCATTTACAAGAAAAGACCTTACCGGCTACCTGTTTGTGATTCCCTCTATCTATGCCGAATATGCTCTTGAAACGCAAGCCGAACAGATATTCAACTCGACTTTGCCGGAGGAAGAATTTCCCAAGGAACGCAAGATAGTCTCGGAAGAAATCAACATGAATTATGACGATCCCGAAAACCAGAAAGAGATGTTTTTCGATTCGCTCATCTATCATGGTTCGCCGTATGCTCAAACTGTGCTGGGTCCTAAAAATATTATCTCGACAATACCAAGGGAAAAGGTGCTGGCATATTACAAGGAACACTATTTGCCGAACAACATGATTGCTTTGTTCATCGGCGATTTCGAAATCGATCAATTCGCTAAGTTAGTAGAAAAATATTACGGCGCTTATCCAGCCGGCGAACTTCCCAATATCAGGAAATTCGAAGTTAATCCGCCATATGACAAAAAAATCCATTATCGAAAACTGCCGGTGGAAACAGCCTCTCTACATATGGTATTTCCGGCGCCGATGTATACCGATGCCGATTATTACAGTATCGATATGCTGGCTCAGATACTTGATTCGGGCGAGGGTTCGCCATTATATAAAGTCTTAACCGACGAGGATGAGTCTTTAATCAATGATATGAATTTCTATCTTGAATCAAATAGCGATTACTCCCTGCTTCATTTTTCAATCACTACTAACTTTCCTGATAAAATTGAGCATATCGCTAAAATGACCAACGAATTTTTAACCTCATTAGGAAATCATCCATTTGATGAGAAGAAATTAAACAGGATAGTGGTTAAGAATAAAACCGATGCGATTTACCTTGAGGAAAAGCTGCATTATTATGGTGTTATGCAGGCGCCGATGTTGGTGAATTTTGGCTATGACTATATTGAAACATATGTTGAAAAATTAAGCCGGCAAAAACCATCCGATTTGCAGAAAGCGGCCGAGAAATATTTCGGCGCAAATAAATATCTGGCAATGGCTGTAGTTCCATTATCAGGGGAGGGAAAATAATGCGTATCCTAATTATTACTCTAACAATCGCTTTGATATTATCACTAAGCTGTGCCGACAATATATCCAATAAATATACTCGAGAAGTACTGCCAAATGGGTTAACCGTGATAATCAAATACAACCCTGATTCTCGCATCTTTGCTGTTGATATCCTTGGGAAAAATCGCGCGGCTATGGAAGAACCCGATAAGGCTGGAATTACCGATTTGGTCAACCGCATGCTCGTTAAGGGAACGAAAGCGAAAAACGCCGAGGAAGTTCAAGCCGCTTTGGATGATATCGGCGCACGCCTTAAAACCAACGACTCGCCGTATATGCCCTACGATGACCGCTATACCTGGCGAGCTTTCAGCTTTATCAGGTTTGAGACAATTGATGAGTATGCCGAAAAGGGATTGGATATTCTGCATGAAATAGTAACCGAACCTGCCTTTTCACCGACTGAATTGAGTAAAACCAAGAATAGGGTTATGGGTATAATGGGAATGGAATCCGGTTCAACTTACAAGGTTTGTCGCAATCTGTATTACTCCAAGCTGTTTGAAAATCATCCGCTGTCGAATAAAGTGCTTGGCGGCAGACGGAATTTAATGAGCATCACAAGCGAGGATTTGGCACAGTATCACCAGAAATACTATGCACCCGATAACCTGATTTTAACGGTTGTTTCAAATATCAATCCCCGCAATGTAATGGACTGGGTAAAAATTCGATTCGGGAATATGACAGCCTCCGACGGCGAAAATATTAACCTGCCGGATGCGGTCAAAGCTAAGGGCATTGTCGAGATTAAAGAGCCGATGGATAAAGAGCAGATTTATATTTACATAGGCAATATAGTTCCGGGATTGAAATCCGACAGTGTGCCGGCTTTAAAGCTAACATTAGAAATACTTTCAACAAGACTGAAATTAAACCTTCGCGAAAAACAGGGATTGGCATATTCAGTCGGCGCCGGCGGACGGTTTCTTGAAAATTTCGGCTGGTACACATGCGCGATAGGCACAGGCTATAAAAACTTTACAGTCGCTAAAAATGGCATCTTAGCCGAAATAGAAAAGCTGAAAAATGAACCAGTCGAACAGGCTGAACTTGATAAAGCGCGCAATTCGCTTTGGGGTTCCATGTTGATGCGGAACATGAGCTGCATCAATCAGGCATACTATATGGCTTATTATGAATTCGTAAATGTTGGTTATGACCACGATGACGGCTGTAGAAAGCGTCTTGATAAAATTAATATCGATGATGTTCAACAGGCGGCTAAGGCGTATCTTGATGCGGAAAATTATGTTTTAGCCTATGTTGGAAAAATAAATAAATAAAAAGTAGATGTAGGTCAAGGCCGCTTGGGACTTGACCTGCTGTACTGTTGGAAGTAACTTCCGCAACAGCACAGAGTAACTTCCGACAGCATAAAAACCTTCTTTGATTCTTAATAGGTTCCCGATATTGTTTCTATCATATTATTGTCCATGAGATTAAAAGCTAATTTCTAATAACAAAATAAACTTTTATGAATAATTAGGGTTATAATGGCTATACTCAATCCCTAAAAAAAACCGAGTTAAATTGCTTGAAATATATAAAATATTCCCTATATTGAACCAAATGGTATTAATAAAATATCACCTGCCAATAATAATATATGCCGTGTTGATTTTTATCGGCTCATCTATTTCCACGTTACCATCAGAAATACCGGATTTCGATTTCATGGATAAATTCATACATTTTATGGAGTATTTTATCTTTGGCATTTTACTTTGGCGTTCGGCTTATAAATGGAATAAAATTGCTAAATCTCTGATGTTTATAACCATAGTTTTTTCAATCGGGGCTTTTTATGCGTTAAGCGATGAATTTCATCAATTATATGTACCCGGCCGGGACGGTAATTTATATGATTGGCTGGCTGATATTTTTGGGCTTGCGGTTGGTCTGGCAACTGCTTATATTTTTATTAAAGAAAGGAATAGCCTAAAAATCGATGTTAATGAATAATCCGAGAAAAGCGATAGATTAATATTGACCCAAATAAGTCGATAATTCTAAAAATCGGATTATCCGGTTATATATTTATATTTGAAATAATAAAATCCGATAATGAAAGATAAAACAGTTCAATACATAAGTAATTTGGAATCACTTGATTAAGACATGACAGAAAGGCGCTGATGGATTCTTTAACAACAGGATATCGCACTCACAATTGCGGCTCGCTAAACAAAAACGATACCGAAAAATCTGTCCAACTTTGCGGTTGGGTTGCCGGCTGGCGCAACCTCGGCGGAGTTATTTTTATAGACCTTCGCGACCGCTGGGGCATAACTCAGATAACATTTAATCCCCAGACATGTTCATCCGAGTTAGTGGAATCAGCTAAAAAACTTCGCTACGAGTTTGTAATCCGGGTTGAAGGAGATGTTCAAGAGCGCCCTGAGAACGCCCGCAATACAAAACTCGCCACCGGTGATATTGAAATTTCGGCAGCGAAATTAATAATACTAAGCAAATCTGAAACGCCTCCATTCTTAGTTGAGAACGAGGTGGATGCCTCGGAAGAACTTCGCCTTGAATATCGCTATCTGGATTTAAGGCGGCCAATCTTGCAAGATAAATTGATTCTAAGACATAAAGCTGTATTGGAGGTTAGAAAATATCTCGACAGCCTTGATTTTATCGAAATTGAAACGCCTTTATTGATTAGGTCTACTCCGGAAGGAGCGAGAGATTATGTGGTGCCATCCCGCGAACATAAAGGGTGTTTCTATGCTTTACCTCAATCGCCCCAGTTGTTTAAGCAGATATTGATGGTTTCGGGTTTCGACCGCTATTTTCAGATAGCTCGATGCCTTCGCGATGAAGACTTAAGAGCCGACCGTCAGCCGGAACATACCCAGATAGATATAGAAATGACCTTTGTTTCAATCGACGATATTTTCAAGATTGCCGAGGGCATGATGGCTCATCTGTATAAAACCATTCTCAATATCGAACTTGATACTCCTTTTCCAAGATTTACATTCGATGAGGTAATGGCAAAATATGGTTCCGATAAGCCTGATATGCGTTTTGACATGGAGATAACAGAATTATCATCAGAGATGGCAAACTGCGGGTTTGGCGTATTTGAAAATACCGTTGCCGATGGCGGTTATGTTGGCGGGCTGGTATTTAAAGATGGCGCCGGGTTATCAAGGAAAAAACTTGATGAACTTCAAGACGTAATTAAAAAATCGGGCGGGAAAGGTTTAGCGCATATAGCTTTCAAACCGGAAGGACCAAAATCGCCTATCTTGAAATTCCTTAAAGATGGCAGCCTTGAGCGGATTAAAAATAAAATGAGAGCCTCTGACGGCGATTTGGTATTGATAGTCGCCGACCGAAAAATAACAGCCCTAAACTGCTTGGGCACTCTGCGGCTTTATATAGGCAAGGAATACAATCTTATAGATAAAAGCTTGTGGCAATTCCTCTGGGTTTATAGATTCCCATTATTCGAATACAACGCCGATTTAAAACGGTTTGATGCTATGCATAATATTGTAACCTCACCGGTTGAGGAGGATATGGATAAGCTCGACGAAGGTTTCAATTCCGACCTTCCCTTAGATAATGAAAGTCATCCTTGGTCGAAAATCTATGCCAACCAGTATGACCTTGTCTGCAATGGTTCCGAACTGGCATCCGGCGGGATAAGGATACATCGTTCTGAAGTTCAGGAAAAAGTTTTAAAGATACTGGGATTATCAAAAGAACGGGCGGAAAAAATGTTCGGTTTCCTTTTAAAAGCGCTTCGATACGGCGCGCCTCCTCATGGCGGCATAGCACCCGGTCTCGACAGGATTATCGCGCTGATGACCGACAGCCCATCAATAAGGGATGTCATAGCTTTTCCAAAGACTACCGGAGGGCGTTCCTTGATGGATGGTTCGCCGACTCCGATAGAGCAGGAACAATTAGACGAACTCGGTTTAGAGTTGAAAAAGCAATAGCAGGGTAATATATTGGCAGAGAAAAAGATTTACATAGAAGATATCGACCAGCGGCTTTTGTTTGGTTTTCAAAATTCAAATCTCAGCCTGATTGAATCCGAATTTCCGGTTGAGATTACTGCTCGCGGAGACTGGGTTTACATGCAGGGCAAGCAAAATCAGATTGATGCCGTTGAAAAAGTTATTCGTGATATAGCCGACCATCTCAAAGCCACCGGCGAACTTACTGACCGCTATATTCACTATGCTATTATCATGGTTAAGGAAAACGGCGCTGGCCCCAACGAGCAAATTCTTGATGTTGAGCCGCTGGTTTTTTCGCTCACAACTCATCAGGCAATCAAACCCAGAACTGTCGGCCAAAATGCATATGTTCAAGCAATTGATAAAAATGACCTGGTGCTGTCTATAGGTCCGGCTGGAACCGGCAAGACTTATTTAGCAGTCGCTATGGCTGTTATGGCTTTTAAACAGAAGCTGATTAATCGGATAATTTTAACCAGACCGGCAGTCGAGGCTGGCGAATCGCTTGGGTATTTGCCTGGTGACATAAGGGCTAAGGTTGACCCGTTTCTCAGGCCTCTCTATGATGCTCTTCACGATATGCTTGATGCGGAGAAAATCAAGAAATTAATCGATATGGGACTTATAGAAATCGCCCCGCTGGCTTTTATGCGAGGCAGAACATTGAACAGTTCGTTTATTATTCTCGATGAAGCTCAGAATACGTCTCACGGCCAAATGAAGATGTTTCTGACAAGAATAGGTCAGGGTTCCAAGGCTGTGATAACCGGCGATATTACCCAGATAGATTTAGAGGACAAGTCAAAGTCCGGATTGCTTAGGGTAAGAAAGATTATCGGCAACATCAAAGGAATTAAATTTGTAGAATTATCCAGCAAGGATGTTGTCAGACACAAGCTGGTTTTGGATATAATCAAGGCTTACGAAAAATACGAGTCGCGCAAAAAATGAAAAAATCTCGTGTGTCTAATAATAACGTTATTAAATCCGGCGAGCTAACTCTTGAGGATGCTAAAGAGCGCAAGTATTTCGATAAGGATTTATTATTCCGAGTTATACTGGGAGCTATTCTTATTCTTGGCATTACTTTCTTGTACCCATTAGAGAAATTATATCAGCCGCTTGATGTGCCTAACATGGGCGAGGTCGCAACTGAGGATTTAAGAGCGCCGTTTGATTTCCCCATATTTAAAAGCGAAGCGGAACTTCAACAAGACAGGGAAACAGTCATTGCCAATCTAAGACCGGTTTTAATTTATGATACTCTGCTTAGCCAGATGGTTTCTGATAAAGCGCTAAATTTCTTCGATTATATCGATTCATCAATAAATAAAAATTTAGACAATCAGACAACGATTTCCCTGATACGAAATCATTATCCCGCATTATCTGATTCGGTTATACTATCAATATTAACTGAATCGCAATTAATACGAAATACAACCCTTTCTATTGTTGACAGTTTAATTTCAAGCGGAATTATGAATAATATCAACAGCCTGCCGCTGCAGAATTCAGGTCTTGTTACAATCTACGGGCCATCCGAAATAAAAACAGTCGCTCGGGATCATGTGCTGGATTTATCATCAGCGCGAATTTTCATTGCTAATGAATTATCCAAGCTTTTAAAAATAGATGCCGCATCGAAAAAAATAATATCAGATTTAGCCTTTATGTTTTTAGAACCTAATCTTATTTTCAGCAAAGAGAAAACCGAAATGAACCGCCAAGCGGAAATAGAGGCAATCCCGAAAACTAAGGGCTTGGTATTTAGAGGCGAATTAATAATCAAGTCTAATGAGCGAATAACAGAAGTGCATCGTGATAAGCTGGTTTCATTAGCCAAGTATAAACTAGAACGTCTTCAGGGCAAAAGCGTTATAAATTATATCTTGCCGCCAATGGGAAGAATGTTTTTTGTAGCTTTCCCGATACTGTTTTTTATATTCTATCTCTATTTTTTCAGAAGAAAAATCTATAACACTAACAGTTCCATTTTAGTGGTTGCAATATTAATTGGCGCAGAGGTGTTGTTATTAAACACCGTACTTTCCCAAAATTACCTTTCAAAATATCTCGTTCCTTTGACTATTGCCTCTATGCTGGCAACAATTTTGTTTGATGAGGAAGTGGGCTTAATATTAACGTTTTCTTTGGGATTGCTGGCAGGCGTGCTTTCGGGTTTCAAGCTGGACATAACCTTTGTTACTATTATATCCGGAGTGGTCGCCAGTTTTTCTGTACGCAAAGTCCGTCACCGCCAGGAATTTTATCGTCCCTTATTGTATCTATGTCTTACTTATGGAGGCTCGGTTTATATCATCGAATCACTAAAACTTACGCCCTCGCCGGAGTTAATATCGCATGTTTGGATGTCAATTCTCAATGGCTTTCTTTCACCTATTCTGACAATAGGCTTGCTGCCGCTTTTTGAAACAGGTTTTGGCATCACCACCGATGTTACCCTGCTGGAACTGTCTGACTTGAACCGGCCTTTATTAAAACGTCTGGCTTTAGAGGCTCCGGGCACATACCATCACTCGCTAATGATTGGCACTTTAGCGGAGGATGCCGCAGAGGCGATTGGCGCCAATTCGCTTTTGGCGAGAGTGGGATCGTATTACCATGACATAGGCAAAATACAAAAACCGGAATATTTTGTCGAAAACCAATCGGGCGGTGTTAACAAACATGAGAAACTGACTCCTACTATGTCGGCTATGATTCTGGAAGCTCATGTCAAAGAAGGAATCGAACTTGCCTTGAAACATAATTTGCCAAAGAGCATTATAGATTTTATAACCGGTCATCATGGTACCAGCACCATGACTTATTTCTATGACAAATCTCAGAAAGAAATAGGCGATGCGGCTGATGTTAGAGATTTCCAATATCCGGGACCTAATCCTGAGACCAAGGAAGTAGCTATCGTAATGCTGGCTGATTCCGTAGAGGCGGCCTCGCGAACGCTTGATGATCCCAAACCGTCCCGTATAAGAAATCTTGTCCACCGAATATTTATGGATAAATTTAATTCGGGATTGCTCGAAAAGTCTAATTTAACACTTCGCGATTTAAAAACAATAGAAGACAGCTTTGTCAGAGTGTTGATTGCAACTTTCCATAAACGCATCAAATATCCTGAACAAAAGAGAGTGCTATCATAAAAGTTTCATTTGCTTACTCGGATAAACGTTTTAAGCTGCCCTTGGCGCAGATAAAAAAAATCCTTAATCGGCTGGCAAAAGAGCATAAAGCTCAAGGCGAATTATTTGTTGTCTTTAATAATGACAAACAGATGAGCAGTTTGAATTATCAATTTAAAAAGAAAAATCGCCCTACCGATGTTTTAGCATTCAATCTTGCGGAAAATACGGCGAATAACTATATTGAGGGTGAGATTTATGTTAATTTGCAAATTGCCAAAAGACAAGCCGCTGAATATGAAGCAACGTATTTGGAAGAAGTAATTCGGCTTTGCCTTCATGGTTTTTTGCATCTGTTAGGATATGATGATTTAAATACTAACGCCAAAAAAGAGATGTGGATCATTCAGGAAAATTATTTAACAAGTTTTAAGGAACATTAATGGAAACAAAAGATAATTCAGAACCTCCCAGTAGTGGCTATCATCAGAACGGTTTTTGGACTCGGCTAAAAAGGCTGTTTAAAAAAGAACCAGCCGCAAAACTTTCCCAAAGTCAAAAAGATGCATTCATAGAAAAATCGATTGAGGAATTCTCAACTAATATTTCTATGGAGGCCGAAAAACTCGAACAAGCGGCTAAAAAAATGATTCACGGCATCATCGATTTATCTGATACGGCTGTTAAAGAAATTATGGTTCCGCGCGTTGACATCGTGGGAATTGAGGAAGGCGCTTCATTAGCTGAAATAATTGAATTGGTAAAAAAAACAGGTCATTCCCGATTTCCTTTCTATCGAGAATCGCTTGATGAAATAAAAGGTATTCTCTATATCAAGGACGTGTTTGTCGATTACCCTTCCTCTAATGATACAACCTTAGATACAATCACTCGTCCGGCCTACTTTGTCCCGGAAAATAAAAAAGCCAGCGAGTTATTAAAGGAGATGAAAATGAATAAAATTCATCTCTCGATTGTTGTTGATGAATATGGCGGAACCGCTGGTTTAGTTACTCTCGAAGACGCCCTCGAAGAGATTGTTGGAGAAATTGAGGACGAATACGACCTTGAGGAACAAGTGGTTAAAAAAATCGATGAGACCCACTATTCTGTGAAAGGCAGTCTGCCTATTTCCGATCTCAACGAAGAGCTCGATCTGGATCTTCCTGAAGACCAGTTTGAAACTGTTGGAGGGGTCATATACGATATTGTCGGTAGGCTGCCCGAGCAGGGAACTACTATTGATTATCAATCCTTGAAATTTACAGCAGAAGTAATCGATGGTCAGCGAATAACCAGAGTTATTGTCGAACTCGTTCAGAATAAAATTACCAACAAGCAGAACACTAACAGCGAGTAATGTGTTTTAGCCGGAGTTTAACACTTGCGTTTTGATAAGACACAGCGCTGTAATATGTTAACCATAATTGCGATTAGAAATCCGACACAACAAGACTCTTCATTGAGGGCCTCGGGACTTTCAAAGCTTCGAAAATCTCAAGCTGCTTTGCATCCGCGCTCACCAAGGCATGATGATGACTATGAGATTAAGTTCGGTGATGATTATTGAGAGTGGTTTTAAAAGCATACGCGCCGAATAGGCAGGTCTCGGGGAGACCTGCCCTGCAGGCTTATAAAACCGCTGCTTATTTTGCAGCCATTTTTTCATCGGCTGTATTTTTCGCAGATGCTTGATTGGCGCTTCCTAAGACTTGCATCTTTTGTTTAACGATTTCTGTTATCGCATCCCGAGCAGGACCAAGTATTTTCCTCGGATCAAACTCTGCGATTTTCGTAGTTAGCACCTCTCTGACAGTAGCCGTAAATGTCAACCGTAAGTCTGTATCTATATTTATTTTATTGATGCCTCTTTTTACGGCTTCTCGATAAGCTTCATCCGGCACGCCTTTTGCCCCCGGGATTTTGCCGCCGTATTTAGTTAGCTTGTCTACCAGATCCTTAGGTACGCCGCTAGCGCCATGAAGAACTAACGGGATATTAACCATTGATTTAATCTTTTCTATCCTGTCAAAATCAAGCTTGGCTTCGCTTTTGAACTTATAGGCTCCGTGGCTCGTCCCAACGGCTACCGCCAGGGCATCACAGCCGCTTTTTTTGACAAATTCAACCGCTTCATCCGGATCGGTATAGGTAGCATTCGCCGCATCGACCTTAACATTATCCTCGATACCGGCAAGTTTGCCAAGCTCCGCTTCAACCGTAACATTATACTTGCGGGCATAATCCACTACTTCTTTTGTAATCCGGATATTTTCCTCAAACGGATGATGTGAGCCGTCAATCATAACTGAAGTAAAGCCGGCATCAATGCATCTTTTGGCATCGTCAAATGTTGCGCCATGATCAAGATGAAGAGCCACCGGTATAGATTTTCTTTCTACTTCAGATTTAACGATGGCGACAAGATTTTCCAGCCCGGCATATTTCAGAGCGCTGGTAGAGGCGGCAATTATTACCGGTGATTTCATCTCTTCCGCCGCTTGCAATACAGCTTGAACAAACTCGAGATTATTTACGTTGAATTGACCAATAGCATAATATTTTTTATTTGCTTCTTTGTACATTTCATGCAAAGGAACTAAAGGCATTTCTCCCTCCTATTAAATTAGAGATATTTTTATTTGAAGTTTTTACTAATTCCGCAACATTGACAACCATTTGCGTTCCTCCTTGGTTGTATTATACTTATTAAACTATTATTTTCTTCAATCGGTTTGTTATTTCTTATCGACAGGTAATACTAATATAAATAATATTATATGGCAATTATTTTTTGTGTTTATACCGGAATTTATAATTTAATATCAGTGCCGCAGCAATAATCGGGGCTGGAAAGCCCCGATTACTAAGTGGTTATATTACAGATTCGGAAACAACAATTTTAACTCTTTCTCAGTTAGATTTTCTTTTCCCGAATCCGATATTTGGACAACCTGAGCGCCGATTTTCAAACGCACCTGTTCGCCTAATCCAAGATACCTGCCAAGCGACTGGTCATTTTCGAGAAGCTGGAAATATGCTTTCGAATATCGCTTGACCTCCATATCGAATTTATCGCCCTCGATGTCGCCCTGTATCCAATTATCGCCCGCTTGGAAAAAGCCCTGCGAACCGACCTGAGTAATATTTGAGAAATGTTTTTCCTCACCGTCAATTATTATTTCATTGGCAGGGGCATTTTGTGTCGAAGAATATTTCTTATTTAAACTTTTCGATTGAGCAACCGCCGCCCTGCCGGTTTGGTAGCTTGAAAGGTCTTTAAATTTCCGCCCAATATATTCATTTGCTTCTGGCAGCGGCATCGCTCTAAACTCCTCAGCTTGCCTCTGTCCATCACCGGTAACTAAAAAGGATGTGTATTCTGTAACAATCCCAAATTTCTTCGATAATGCGATTACTTCATTAAGTAATTCATCCTGCGTGCCATGAAGCCGCATTTGCTGAATCAGGTGGCTAATCCGGCGGTTAGCCCATAATAGCGGGATAAATTCATCTTTTTCGGAACCATCGTTAAAATTGACCGGAAATTCATAGGTTATATCCCGATTGCCGATTTTGCCTTTGATAATTGCCTGAGAACTGCCATTGCCATCATAACGACCGACTATTATGATTTCAGAGCCATGGAAAAGATCGGGCAGTTGGTTCGGATATATATTGTAATCTCTGATTGAACTAAACGAAAGCGATACATCAGTTAATGCCGGACTGCTGATTCTCGAGGCGAAACGCGACACCTTAACCTCAATATCCTCATCAGGCAAAACATATTCGGAAACGCCGCTATTTCCCTGAGCCAGACGGTCTAATAAATGTGCATTAACATCGAAACCTACGCCAAATGTAAACAGCCGGGCGCGATGTTCATTAAGAGTTTTTGTATTATTAATAATATTTTCGATGTCTATAATGCCGGAGGTCGGCAGGCCATCAGTTAAAAATAATATGTAAGTAGGGTCATTGTCGTACGAAGTCATGCTGCAGGCGGCGGCAAGGGCATCATAGATGTTTGTACCGCCGGAGGCATCGAGTCTTTCGGCGAAATCAATTGCTTCCTCAATATTAGTTCTATCAGCTCTGACTAAACTTTGCTTAAACGGCTTGATTGAATCATCATAATCTATGATATTGAAATCATCGCCATCGTTAAGCCCCAAAAGGACGAATTTAAGCGCGGCTATTGCCTGCTTAAATTTATCGCCGCGCATACTGCCGGAGGAATCAAGCACGAAAATAATATTCTTATCGATATCATTATTATTTTTCTTAAACGGCGGGGCAAGTATGCCTAAGAAATAACCATCCTTGTTGTTTCGCTCACGATAGCTAAGAAGGTGAAAACCGAAATCGCGATTTTGACGGGTGAAATACAGGGCGAAATCTTTATCGGGTTTTACGTTTCTTTCACTGTAGTGAACCGCGAAAGACCTATCGCCGGTGCGTTTCGTTTCTATCTGATGCGAGGGGCAATACAGCGCGCCGATTTTATCGAATGATTTAATTGCAGCATCAACAGTGCAGTCCTGAAGATTTTCACCCGAATATTTTTCAGTATTGAGGGGATAGATATATTCCACAGTGCCGTTGTCGGATTTCAATGATTCCTCATACTCGATTTTAATTCGCACTTCGCCTCTGGCGGGAATAGGATATACTCTCAGGCGATACATCCCCCGTCCGGCGTATTCCAAGAGCGCCGGGTCTTTTCGCTGACGTACGATATCCTCATATATTTTACGAGCCTGGTCAGCATCGAGAAGCTCTGCCTCCATCTTGCGGCCATCCAGCCAGGCAACAAAACGGCTGATTACCGCGCCCTCCGGGATAGGGAAGATGTAATCGGCTTCTATTTCTCTGCGGTAGGGGTTTACAAAAACCTGGTCGATTTCAGTCAGCGCTGCCGGGTCGTTAATTTCAACATCTACATGATGATATTTGACATTAATCGCCGGTTTCGGCGGCATCCATGGTTTTGGGTTGGGTATAATCATTACGCCATCTGCCAAAACCGCTGTAGTGAAAGCCATGATAGATATCATTATAAGAGTGATGCGTTTCATCGTTATGCTCCTTCGTTACAAGTTTTAATAACGGGACCCCGTTATTGTTGCATTTAACCATTATACTCATCGGGCAGGGAAAATATTCCATTTTTTTATTGCTTTTAAGTTGTTAATATACAGGAAAATATGAAAAACCAAATAATGCGGGGGGAGCCCTGTTAGTTCTTTGTCAAACTTGAACTGATGTTAAAATCACTCTTACAAAAATATACATCGCCTATATGTCAATCTTTATCCTTCACCGCTTCCAACAACGTAAAATCATAAAACTTGCCGATAACCTTGAACCTTATACTAATCACAAATAATATTTTTATCCGCCCGCGAACTTCCATATTTGTCATCGCATAATGTCTGTTGTTAAGCTTAGAGAAACTAAAATTCAGGAAAAGCTCCTTTACTTTTTTAGGTCGGAGCACCTCGACATCAATGGTTTTATACAGGAAACTTTCCTTATCGATTATTATTTTCCCCCTAACTTGTCCTTTATCGGTTTTTTTTTACGGGGATTAATCGAGATGATATAGGCATTATCGGTTTTTTCAAGCAATTCGAAATAGTAATTGGGGTCATCAATAGATAAATGTGATTTAATATCGAGTTTATTTTTTTCATTTCTGTTTTTCTTATCATCCCTATCATCTTTATCATCAGAGCTGGAATAGATTATCTCACGAGTTAATTCCTCATCACCCTGCATCTTCACTCGAGATATAATGGTATCAGCTTCATCATAAATACCCTCTTTATCGACTTTGCCGATAAGAATTTTCTCGGTGAATTCGATGATATAAGATTTACTATTTTCTTCTTCAGCCTCAAGAGCATTTTGGGTGCGGTTGAGAATTTCCTCAAGGGTGATTTGTTGTGAATGTGCCTGACTAAAGACAGCTATGATTGATAATAATATTACAGTTGATTTCAAAGTTCTATAAATTCCTTGCAATTACTATTATCTTAAGCTGTAAATTATTGGGTATAAACGAATAATAACCCTGCAGTGTTTTTACGCACTTACCGGATGTTGAATCTTTAAAGTCTTGTATGTCCATTTATAATATCCTTATTGCAGGATACTGCAATAAGAAAATCTCTCGCTACAGTATCCTGTAATGTTATTCTCTTTAGGTGTCCATTATCAGCATCTTTTAAAATAGCTATATTGAGACATAAGTCATATCGCCATAATTACTTATGTTTGGAATAGCCCTCCGGTATCTCAAACTTGCTGTCATCAACATCGCCTTTTTCGATACTCTGAACCTCAGTAGTCAATGTAAACACCATATTCATTCCGTCTTCACTTTTGGGCTTATCATCTAATCCCATCATAGCGAGCATTTCCGGCGGAATCTGACTATGATCTTCACCGCCAGCGCCCATTGCCTCAGTGCTTTCCATCAGAATAGCTGTTTTGATAGGATAACCACCGGCTTTCTGCATCTGCTCTGTCATTTCATTAAATTGGTCTCCATAATAACCGAAAAACTGCGACATGCTATTTTGGCTCCACATCCTGTCAACGCCGGCTATATCAGCAAAGCTTTGACTAAATTCCGTTAATTCATCTATGGCAGGAACATCTTTGGCATACCAGTATTCATAGGTAATCCGCATTTTCCTGTCAGGGTCGGTTTCATAAACGCCGTTGGCTTTGCCGGTTATTTTTTTACATTTAAAACCGTTAATATCAACATTTTCGTCAGATTTTTCTACCTCGACAGTCCAGATAAAGTCCGTTGGGTCATCTTTATCAGGAATACCGCCGGACATAGCTCCTTGACTCATAGTTCTTTCAAGGCCTTGAAGCATGGTTTCTGTATAAGTTCTCTTTTCTGTGTCGAGATCCCACATCATTTTCATATCCAGACGGGTGATATGTTGAAATTCGGTAGTCTTTTCGCCGCCGGTCATAGCCATGATGCCGCCGGATATTGTATTGATGCCTTTAGTACTGCTTCTGTCGCTTTTGACATACTGCGTTCCATCCATATCGATATTCATCAGCCCGCCGGATTCCATGTGTGTCTTCTGTTTGATAATCACATCGGCTTCAACAATGTCAGCAAACCCAACAATTAGAATGGCAATTAGAATAAAGCTCAAATTTTTCATCATTCCTCCTTTATTAAGCATTATCTTTTAATTTCAGATTAATTATAGTATATTTAATTTTATTGAGCAATTTTTAATTGATTAAAATTATGC
>JAGGSN010000224.1 GCA_021159005.1 Candidatus Zixiibacteriota bacterium
TTATACCTTTATTATGATAAAGACCACGCCGATAATACTACCTACATAGGTGATATTGGCTCAACTCCTGCCCAAAACGTTTGGGATTCTAATTTTGTTGGTGTTTGGCACATGAGCCAAGACCCAACTGGCGGGTCTGGTTGTATAAAAGATTCAACTTCTAATACAAATCATGGAACTCCGGGCGGGTCAATGACCTCTGGAGACCTGGTTGACGGCAAAACAGGGAAAGCTCTAGATTTTGATGGTAGTGATGATTGTATTAGCTTGCCTGACAATAGTGACTTTAAACCTGATTATGTTTCAGTAGAAGCACTTTGTAAAACTGATACTGGAAATGCAGATTGGGTAAGAATATTTGATAGGTCCTATTTTTCTGCGAGTAATATTGGCTATGCCTTAGTTATTTCTGATGTTGGTAAAGCACGATTTCATCCAATCCTTACTGGTAATGAATATCATGACGCTGATAGTACTGATGTAATTGAGGGAGATGGAAAATGGCATTACCTAGTTGGAAGTTACGAAGATAATCATACAAAATTTTATGATAATGGTAATTTAACAGAAGATGAAGTTGGTGGTTCTGGAAAAGTTGTTATCCATCAAGAATCTCAAGTCCCACAAATTGGTAACGGCGTTTATGATTCTGCCTATAAAGGAATTATTGATGAACTCCGTATTTCAAATATAGCCCGTTCTGCCTCGTGGATCAAAGCAACTTATTATTCAAATTGGGATAGTTTAATAACATTTGGTTCCGAAGAAATAGTAGTAACAAACCATTTTGATGGCAAAGTTAGAATAAAAGATTCAGTAACAAACCATTTTGATGGCAAAGTTAGAATAAAAGATTCAGTAACAAACCATTTTGATGGCAAAGTCGATATCAATACTGCGATAAACCATTTTGATGGTAAAGCAAGAATAAAAGATTTTGTAACAAATCTTTTTGATGGTAAAGCAAAAATAAAAGATTCTGTAACAAATCTTTTTGATGGTAAAGCAAAAATAAAAGTTTTTGCCACCAATCTCCTTGATGGTAAAACGTGGATTGTTTATACAGGCCAGATAAACGATTACTGTCCAACCCCGACCTGCGAGATGTCGGCTGTTTTCAGGTATGCTCGCATCGAAGCTTCTCCACCGATTCCAACTGCAAGTTTTAGAATCGGCAGGATAATAGAAGGCTATTGCCCGGTTCCAGGATTTACCTGTACAGCTTACAGCGGCAGGAACCCATCAATTATAGCCAG
>JAGGSN010000225.1 GCA_021159005.1 Candidatus Zixiibacteriota bacterium
ACTATCACAGGCACCTTAACCCGAACAGCCGTTGCTACTGGTGCGGAGTTGGTTAGCTTTGGTGGGTTTAGCGCGAGTGATTATGCTACTATTCCTTATTCCAGTGATTTTGATTTTGGTACGGGGCCAGCGCATATTAGTCTTTGGTTAACGGGTTCGTCAGATATATACGGAAACTATATAATTAACAGACAAAATGATGCAGGAACATTTAGTTTTGCTCTTTATGCGCATGGTGACTCTCCACATTTTATACAATTGTACGTAAAAGATGCCTCTGGTGACACTGTAACAGAGTTTGAAGTTGATTATAGTGTGCCTAAATTCAAATTAGATTTAGTAAGGGATACTACAACTTCTTTTAGGTTATATATAGATGGAAGTCTTGTAGGTGTTGCATCTAGTGCCATTTCTATGACTGATTCTGACGCAAATGCTGAGGTGGGTATTGGAATCGGCACAGGAAATCACTTAGGTTATTATCCGTGGGAAGGTGAAATTGCTCTCTTGCGCATTGCTGCCATAGCAACAACAGCAGAACAAATCAAAGCTGACTATCTTGAAGAACTCCCAATGTTTCAAGAGAACGCTAAAGTCACTCTCAGTGGGAGTTCTAATTCAGTCTTAGCTCTTGATTATGATAAAACAACTGAAAATGTAACAGTCCTAACTGATGTTGTGGATACATTTAATGGCTTAATCAATGTCGAACAGGCAACCCTCACTGGAACAGGCCAATGTGTATCCGTTGGTGGGGGTGCAACTTTAATCGGCACGAGTAGTCAGGTTGATTTTGAAAAGCCTGAAATTAATTTAAGGGAAGAATTATCCCAAGTTCCTCAAAATGCCACTAATCTGCAAAAAGGTTTGGCAACGGCTAAACATATTACAGATATTGAAACTAATAATGATAAGATAAGCTTCGATTCTACTAGCTCTACAAAATTAGGAACTATTGAAGAATCTGCAGATGTTACAGATGCTACTAATGTGATCGCTGCTGGAGCTATAATGAAGTTAAAAACTTTAACTGCTGGAGAATCACTTGTAGATGGTGATCTTTGTTATCTTAAATCTGATGGCAAGATGTGGAAGACTTCTAGGAGTGCCACGACAACTATTGCTGGATTTTTAGCGATTTGTACTGAAACTATTTCTGCTGATGGAACTGGTGATTTTCTTCATGCTGGAATTTATACAACAACAGGGCTTACTGTAAGTAACATATTATTCGTAGATACTATGTCTGGCGATTGGACAGGAACAAAGCCTTCAACTACAGGTGATTTGGTTAGAATAATTGGTTATAGTCTGAGTACTACAGAGTTGTATTTTAATCCTGATGGACTTTATTTTGAAATTGGGTAGGTAAAAA
>JAGGSN010000226.1 GCA_021159005.1 Candidatus Zixiibacteriota bacterium
ATGTTAAAATAAGTAAAAATTTGAGAAAAGGTTTGACATTGTACATAGCAGGTCGGGTTCCGACCAACGGGAGAAACCCGACACTTTATCGGCAAAATCGCCATTGCATGTGTCATCAGGAACCCTTACCTAACGATATAAAAAATCCATCACCTTCTCTCATGTTTTTTTGTTTATTCACATAATGATTAGAACGGGCTTTAAAGATTACCTCGAACACATAAATCTTTTCTCGCGTAATGCCAAATTCTATTTAGGCGGTACCTTTTTTATGGGTTATGCCACCACGATTCTCTGGATGCTTTATAACTTGTATCTCAAAGAACTTGGCTTTTCCGAGGGCGCAATGGGTGAAATCTTGTTTTTTCAAGGTTTGGGGACAGTGATTGTAGCCTTGCCGGCCGCAATAGCTGTTGATTATATCCGCTTGAAAAAAGTTATGATTGCCGCCAGTGTGATTAACTCATTAGCGTTCATATTGATGACATTCGTTACAAATTTGAATATCCTTTACTTAGTGGCGATGTTTGCCGGCGCTGGCTGGACAATTCATTTCATTGTCGCATCCCCGTTTTTTATGCGCAACTCCTCAAAGAAAGAACGCACTTTTTTATTTAGCATTAACTATGCATTAAGCTTTGCCGCAGGTTTTATAGGCGCTCTAATTGGCGGCTATATACCAAGGATTTTAACGCATTGGGGAATATCGTTAATCACTGGTTATCGCGTCAGTCTCCTGATGGGGGCAGTATTTGCGCTTTCATCGGTATTTTTCTATATGCGTTTAGCAGCTAAAACGCCAATAAAAACCGGTAAAATCGATTGGCTTAATTATCTTAAAACACGAGACTGGAAAACGACCAGCAAGCTGTGTTTCCCAATGATGCTAATCGGTTTGGGCGCAGGCTTGGTAATCCCCTTTTTGAATATCTATTTCTCCAATCGATTCGATCTCGATTCGGCTAACATAGGCAAGATTTTTTCTGTAGGTCGGATATTCACGATAATAGGTTTTTTGATAGGACCTGTTGTCGCAAAAAAAATTGGTTTAGTGAAAACGGTCGTTTCATCGCAGCTGCTTTCGATACCATTTTTCCTTATTTTAGCGTTTACTTCTCACTTAGCATTGGCGACTTCAGCTTTTTGGTTTAGAGGGGTCTTGATGTTGATGGCCTGGCCGCTTTTCAATAATTTCGCTATGGAAAAAGTAGCTCCGGAGCATCATGCCGGTACCAATAGTTTATTAAGCCTTTCCTGGAATATCTCCTGGATGTTTTCTGCATTTATTGGCGGGAAAGTAATCGAACATTATGGGTTTGTGCCGGTGATGCTATCGACCATTGCCTTTTATATGGCCAACAGCATTGCAATAATGGTATTCTTCCGCAAAGACTGCAAAATCGGTAAAGCAGAATTGCAATAATCTCTTGAAAGCAAGTAGAATTTTTATGTTGTGTCAGTTCGTAGTCCGCCTAAGGCGGATGAACTGACACATTTTGCTTGACGAGAAATCGGCAGGTCATGCTTCACTACAACCTGCCCAAACAGTTAACCTACGATAAACTTTATGGATTCTCCCGCTGAGGCGGGGGAATAACTTCAAGTAAAGTATGTTACAAAAAGCCGGATAGTAGTGATACTTTTTAATTTGCAATAATCCCTACTTAAAAAGCCCCTTCAATTTTTTCTTCAGCTTATCCTCTTCCTTTTTCTTTTTCTTATCCAGTTCTTTTTTGAGCTTTGCTTCTTCCTGCTTTTTCTTTTTCTCTAACTCCCTCTTAGCCTTATCCTCGAGCTCTTTTTTCTTCTTATCAGCTTCTTTCTTAACGATTTTTTTGACCTGCTCGGCGACCGCTTTTTTAACCTTATCCAAAGATACGCGCACTTTGGGGTTAGTATTGGTGCCGGCTGCAAACATCTCAATGGTAATAGTATTGCCCGCCAGCATGCTCAAATCCTGATTGACCATAGCGGAAATATCGGAAGCGGGCATCTCGATATCCAGCTTGTAGTCCATTGTCATGTCGAGACCGTTGGAGCCGGAAGCGGTAACTTTATAATCGTTAACCTTGAAAGTTGTTGGCTTAAGGTAAAAACGGCCGTCCTTTATCTCATAGCTTGGTTTGAAATTCTTGATTGTCGGGTTGCGCAGTTTTTCGTTTTTAAGGATTTCGGCAGCTTTAATCATCGGCTTGTAATTTTCCAGGCTTGCTCTCGGTATGTCAAGCGTTCCCTGGCTGCGTAATGTCATCAGCTCAGGCATAAGGGAATCGCCGAGGTCGGTATGCATATCGAGCTTGCCGCTGACCGTGCCAGTCATATTATCAGCCACCGGGACAAGCTTTTCGACTGTAGCGAATGTTTTGAACATCTCCGGGATATCGAATTTGGATATATCCATATCAAACGAGACATGAGGCGCCTCAGGCGGAATATATTTATAAGAGCCATTGGCAATCATCGAGCCTTTGACCAGATTTGCACTCAAGCCAATCATTTTCAATATTCTATTTTTCAGAATTAGCTTCCCTTTGACAGCCGTTAAATCGAGATTGTCGTAATGGACTTTATTGAAACTGGCATTAGCTGTAAATTCCACTTTATCGGGCAAGGGAACCGCATCATAAACGATTGTGTCTTCCTCGACTTTTTCCTCTCCAGTCATCCAGGGATCTATATCGAAATAGTTTGATTTAATAGTTAATGAACCTTTCAGCGTCTGGTCCTCGAATCCAAAACCCAGTATATTATTCAGCTCGCCATAAGCGCTGATATCGCTTTTGCCCATCAGGATTTTAAAATTCTTCAGCGATGCTTTTTGGGTTGATATATTCAAATCTCCGCCTGGGATTTGAATCTTGACCGGCAAATCGGGGGCGGCATACAGGATATCCGCAAGCGTGATTGAACCGGCGGCTGTAATTCGTCTGAAGCGGTTGTTTTCAATATCCGAAATATTTCCCTTAAACCTGAAATTAGACCGTATCAGCCCTTTCAGTTCGGTTATATCCTCCATCGGGAAAATATTCAACGCTTCTCCCAAATTGATATTACCGCTAAAATGAGCGTTAATATAAGGGTCAGACATCGGTGTTTTAACGAGAACCTGAAAATCGACAGGCTCTTTGAGAATCGCTAAATGAAATTTTTTCAAATCGATTATTGTATGGTCGAGGGTTTTGCCGGGGTTTCTAATCTGTAAATCCACATTAACCTGCTCGACCGGCGTAGGTAAATCGGGATATTGAAACATGCCATTGGCAACATTGAGATTTATCTCGAAAAATGGTACCTGGTTTTCATTATAGACGCCTTTTATTTCTCCGTTTAATGAGAGCTGACCCTCAGCTTTTAAGCCCTCGAAATCCTGAGTATATATATAAGGCACCATTGAAAGAATGTTTTTAAACTCAGCTTTGGGCGCATTAAAAGTCAAGTCGAGTTCGAGTTCCTCTCCGGCTGTGTCAAGCATAGCAACCCAGCCATCGAAATTGAGAAAAAGCCGATTGAGCCGGACTTCGTTTTCCTTGAATGTATATTTCATGTTATCGAGATCCATTTCTATGTTGGCTTTGATCTCCATATCGGCTTTGTTTAAATAAGGCGTCCCCTCCATCTTGAGAGTAAGGCTGGCAATGGATGTTTGAGTATATAGAGTAAACAATGACTGGGCAAAATCGCCATTGCCCTCATGGTTTAAGCCATCCACCTCAACATACATATTTGTTGAATCATTCGTATAGCTAAGACAAGCGTCTCTGATTTCATACTTTTGAATAGCCAGACTAATCATTGTTTCGGATGTATCTATTTCTGCGGTTTCCTCTGGCGTTTTAGGTACTATATCATAGCTGGCGCGGCCATCCTCTAAAACTCCGATATTAATTTGCGGCTTATCAATAAGTATGGAGATAATATTTATTTCACCGCCGAAAACGAGGCTTTTCAAGTCCAGCGCGGCTTGAAATTCATCAAGGCTAAAAAGCGTATCTCCCTCAAAAGGTTCTCGATTGACGACGGTTATATTATCGACCGACATCGTCAGTTTGGGGAAATTGCTAAACAGGTTCAATCCGACATCATCGAAATCAACTGCGGCGTTTACATTCTGGCTTGCCTGTTCCTTTACAAATTCGATAATTTGTCCCTTAAAAAGCAGGGGTATGGAAACAAGAGCCGCTAATATGAGAACAATTATAATTGTAAAAATTATTAAGAATTTTTTCATTGCTCAAACTCCATTTTTATTGTTGAGTAAACATTCGATTATTGTATTCATCGTCAAAGCGTATCAGACGCTTGATTTTAAAGTTAAGAGATTTATTGTATTATTTCAACCATGTAACGATAAAAAATCTATATAATTGGATTAATTTCATGTCTTTTTTTATAAAGACAAATTGACATTTCCTATAGTTTTATTATATTGAAACATTCAAGGCAACTCATGGGAAAAGCTGTTTTTAAAGCTAATGCCTTAATAGGGAAGTAGTATGCTAATCCAAATACGAATAATACCAATATTATTATTGGTATTAATTTTAGCGTTATTCATCACAGCATCGGCCAGAATTAGACATGTTCCGGATGAATATTCAACAATCCAGACCGGAATAAATGACTGCTCTAATGGCGATACGCTGTTAGTTCAGCCGGGAAGGTATGTTGAAAACCTGATATTTTACGGTCAAAATTTTGTCTTAGCCTCACTATTAGCAATCACTGACAATCTATCATATATCGACTCGACTATCATCGATGGGAACTCCAACGGCTCGGTTTTGACATTTAACATTGGAGAAAGCCGTTTGTGTGTTGTAAAAGGATTTACAATTGAAAATGGCTACAACCAAAATGGAGGCGGCATCTATTGCGAACATTCAAGTCCAACCATTGCTTATAACAGAATATGCAATAACGAGGCTCGATATAGCAGCGGTCATGGTTATGGCGGCGGGATTTACTGCGAATATGCCGACCCCTTAATAGCCAATAATATTATCGACCACAATACAGCTGCCGGTCTTTTTGGCGGCGATGGCGGCGGGATTTCAATCGAAGACTCAAATCCTGTACTTATCAACAACACTTTTACCAGAAATACAGCTGAACGATGGGGCGGCGGTATGCGCTGTTCGCATTCTTATTCAACTATTATTAACTGCATTTTCTGGTCTAATATGGGTGATTCGGGGAACATTGAGATTTTTAACCAGTATGGCGCTCCTGATATTATCTATAGCGATATTTATGCTGGCTGGGATGGCGAGGGAAATATCAATGCCAATCCGGAGTTTCGCGATCCAGACAATGGTAATTTTCACCTGATGGCTATCGAATACGGCTATCAGTATGATTCACCTTGTATTGATGTTGGCAGCCCGAATATTAATGACATATTATTAGATAGCCTATGGGGATTAGGGATACCGATAAGTGATATGGGCGCATATGGCGGCGGTGATACTTCCGTATCAATCTCTGAAAGTATTACAGCATCACTGCCAGAACAGCCAGAGCTTTCACAAAACTATCCCAACCCTTTTAATCCAGCAGCGACAATTAAATTTTCTTTACCTGAACCATCGGCAGTTAAGCTTAAGATATATGATATTACAGGACGTGAAATTGTAGCATTAGTCGATGAGTATAAACATGCTGGAGTTTATAAAGTCAGTTTTGATGCTGCCAATTTATCCAGCGGCATTTATTTTTACCGTCTAACAGCTGATAGTTTTTCTGAATCGAAACGAATGATTTATTTAAAATAGTTGATTTTTTACTTCCAGATATTTAGAATAAAAGGGAACTGAATATTTAAGTATTTTGTTATTTAAAAGACGATTATGGTAAAAAAGGGTACTGTCTGAAAGTTCCAGCCCCCCTCTTTTAGGCAGGCCCTTTAACCAGGGGACGCCGTGTGGTTTTCCATTTCGACGTCCCTATTTTAATTCCAGCAATAATTGAAATTTCCCACAAAACGAGCGGCATTGAATATTACAAAATCTTTTCCGAATTCGGATTCTCCTGTTTTCCGAATTGGGACACCCGGGGAATATTTATTGATTTACGATAATATCAAATAGTTTTAGTATCGTAGGGCAGGAGTCGGAAATTGGTAATAAAACAAGATGTATTTATAATATCAAATAGGTATGATTAAGTAATAAAACAATTATTAGCCGCCTGAGGCGGCCTGCCTATTTTAGGTGATAGATGAGATAATATATCACCGCAGTAGTTTAGATATACGCACCGAATAGGCAGGTCTCGGAGAGACCTGCCCTACTGTTGGCTTCGACAGCAAAATTTAGGTTCATGCCAAGTAAAAAAATCCGAATTCACTACTTGTCCGGGCTTTTGTCCTCCTTAGGCGGATGCAATAGTTATGTCATTCCCAACACTGTCCACGTCATTCCCCCGACTCGGCGGGGGAATCCAGAAATTGGTCATGCTGATAGCTCCTGCCTGCCGGCGGGCATGGCTGCAAAATCCGGGATAAGTTTTCGGGAAAACTCCGAAAACCATTCAATTATTGACATAGCATATTATTTTCCTTATTTTCAACTCCGTTTGGGAAGGTGTAAGAATGAATCGTTTCACTTTTTTCCTGCTGATATTTCTTCTGCTGATACCTGTAGGTATTTCAGCTAATGATTTAAGCGGTTTGATATTATCAGGAGATTCTTTATTCGAATCGTATAAATATGAAGAATCGATAGAATATTATGATAATGCAGCAGCGCTTGATTCATTTTCTGCGGAAGCCTACTGGAAATTAGCCCGCAGTCTCAATCTATTTGCCGAATTCCAGCCGAAAGATGAACAACTGGAATTATACGAGAAAGCCTCGAAAGCCGCCGAAAAAACAATAACAATTGATTCTCTGTTATCTGAAGGACATTTTGAATATGCCAGAGATATTGGCAAAATAGCTTTGTTTAAAGGGATTTTTAGCAGTATCGGATTAGCAAAAAAAGTTAAGAAAGAAGCTGAAATCACCCTCAAGCTAAATCCTGAGCATGATGGGGCTTATCACATGCTGGGAAGATGGCATCGTGAGGTAGCTAAAAAATCAATAATTATCAGAGCGCCGCTTGGACTTGGCGAAGCAGATAAGAAAAAAGGCTTAGCTCTTCTGGCAAAAGCCATTGAGCTTAAACCTGATTTAGTACATCATCGTCTTGAATATGGCATATCGCTGCTTGACAGCGGCTATAAAAAAGAGGCTTATGAGCAGTTCGAGATTTGTCTCGATTTGCCTGCTCCCGGCCCGCTGGATATAAAATATCAAAAACAGGCAAAAGAATATCTTGCGAAACAGAAATAAAAAAATTATTATATGTTCTTGTGAATAAGATTTCCCAGCCCGTAAAATACTAAGGGGCTGGTTTTAAAGTGGAGTGAAGTAAAGCCAATCTAATTTTTAAAGGCAGGATAATAAAGCAATAAAATATTGGGAGTATGAGATGACAAAAAAAGCATTTCTTATTTGTATGGTATTTTTTATTATGTCAGTTGCCGTATATGGTGGTGGTTTCGCTTTATCTGGTGTTGGATCCAAGGCGATTGGAATGGGCGGAGCATTCAGAGGTTTGGCCGATAACTGGAGCGCTGCTTACTGGAATCCTGCCGGATTAGCTCAACTTTCGCAATCGGAGTTAAATATGATGGCTATTACTATCACTCCTATGCCGGAGTACAAACCTGATATTACATACGATGGTTTTGATGTAGGCTATAAAAATGGCGAATTTCGATATCCCAAATATAAAACTCATTTTGCTCCAAACGGGTCTGGTTTTTACAAAATAGCTAATAAAGAAGATATAACTTTTGGTGTAGCGATATTTGCTCCCTATGCTTTAGGCTCAGACTGGGACATCTTCGATCCTATTTATAATGATGTCGTTGTTCCTTTTCCCGAAATTGATCATGGAGCTAATTTGAAAGTTGTCGATATACATCCCTCTTTTGCCAAGTCTTTTATGGACAATCAACTAATGGTTGGAGCCGGATTTTCTTTCATGAGAGGTGAAATCGATTTCCAGAAAACGGTCTTAATTCCCACATCTCTTCCTCGTCCGCATGACAATGCTGCAATTAATGCGTTTTTACATGGCGAGGGCTGGGGTTATGGCGCAAATTTTGGAATATTATATAAGCTGTCTGATAATCTCCAACTGGGTATTTCGGGAAAGACACCCGCTACTCTTAAACTGGATGGAGAAAACAATTCTACGCTTTACGCCATTGATAATATAAGTCTTCAGCAGACCGCTATTAGACAGGCATCTAATGCGGCGGAATTAGCTTTGATTGATTTTATCTTTTCGACTGAAGAAGTTGGAGCGCCAAGTTGGACAAGGGAAGCATCGGCAGACCTTAAACTTCCAGCTGACATAGGATTGGGCATTGCTTACAAAGCCACCGAAAAGATGACGCTTACTATGGATTTTTCCTACACTCTATGGTCTGGCCTTGATTCAATTTTAATTAATCTGGAAGGCGCAGACCCGCCCGCTTATGATTCAACCCAGAATACATCTGTTATCAGGACTCAATGGGAAGATATTTTTAGATTTAGCGCCGGCGGTCTTTACCAGGTTTTCGACCCGTTCCAATTGCGGTTTGGTTTCTATATGGATCCATCTCCTATTCCCGATGAGACATTTAGCCCGTTGTTTATGGATATAGGCACAAAATACAGTGGAAATATAGGAGCCGCTATTAGCGTGAGCGGTTGGGAAATCGGCTGCAATTTCGAATATATTCATTTTAGCGAAAGAGAAATTATCAATGAGACCAGCAATAGTTTCGATTTTGATAATTATCCCGGCCTGTTTAGGGCATATTTAATAGCAAATCACTTATCAATAACATATAGATTTTAATTTGGGAGGAAAACAATGAAAAGATATGTTATTTTATTATTGATGCTAACAACTGCTTTCTGGAGTTGTTCAGAAAATGAAAATCCGGTTGAACAGAGTTGCCCATCCGGCAAGATAGTTGCGGGATTTGTTTATTCACCTAATATAGATAACAACGCCTCAGAACAAGTAGCGGGGCGTTCGGTATATATCTATGAGCCGCCTGAATATATGGTTTCTGATATTGATTCTTTCGAGCTATATATCGAAACAAGGGAACCTTATGGCGCTGATTCTATTAATGTTGATACTACTCATATAGTATATTATGTTCGGGATTCAGAATATCCGTCATTATATCTTTTGCATGGTTTTGGTGGTAATGCCGACTATTTCACGGATATTTACATGCTGCAAGATATAATGGATGAGATGATTGCTAATGGTGAGATTATCCCAATGATTGTTATTACTCCTGATTGCTCAAACTCATTTGGCGGGAGCTTTTATACCAACTCAGAAAGCGTTTATGTTGATACTCTCGATGAATATTTATCCTTTACCGGCCAATATGAAGATTTTATAGTAAATGAGCTAATGGATTATATGACTATAAACTACAATATCGATACAACAGCCGAATCAAGGGCAATAAGCGGTCATTCTATGGGCGGCTATGGCGCTATGAAGATTGCCATGAAGCACCCTGAGTTGTTTGGTTCTGTATCCTCTATGTCGGGTCCGTTAGCTTTCCCATATTTTATAAATACAGGGGTTTTTGATTCTGTTTTTGCGCGAAACGACTTCAACCCCAGCGACCCGCCAACTGCCGAGGATTCGGCGGCTTTCTATGCTATTGTTGCTTCTGCGGATGATGACCTTACCAGCATGATGTTTGCCATGGGAGCCGCTTTTTCTCCGCATGATAGGCTAAGCGATGATACGACATATTTCCATAGACTGCGTGAAGTCGATTACTATGGTATCGATTTGCCGTTTAATGCCAGTGGTGAAATCGGCGTAGAATCAGATACGCTTGTTTGGCCTAAATGGCTAAGCAATGATGTTTACTCAATGGTTGCCGGCGCTAACTTTGATGCGGCGTTTGGAAATCTGGCTATCTTTTTTGATTGCGGAGATGCCGATCAACTGGGGTTAGCTTATCAAAATCAAGCCTTTGACCAAGCCCTAAGCACTGCGGAAATTCCTCATACTTATGAGGAATATTCGGGCTATTCCGGTTTCAACGCCGACCATTCGGCTTATATTGCCGAAAGATTAAGAGTGATTTTGAAATTCCATAGCGACCAATTCGTTCTGGCGGCGGCCGAATAAATTATTTCAATATCGATTTAGAAATCAGGCTTCAATATGTTGAGGCCTGATTTTTTTTATCAGATATTGCAGCCATGCCCGCCGGCAGGCAGGAGCTATCAGCATGACCAATCTCTGGATTCCCACGCCGCTGCGGGGGAATGACATAACTATTGCATCCGCCTAAGGCGGACAAAAACCCGGACAGTAATGAGAATTTATGAATAATTCGATCTAAATGTTTCTAAAAAGTTAATTGCCAAATCTGATATTAAACAATATTGCAGGAGTTTCCCCGAAAATTCCGGTAAAATCTTTATAGTATAGTATGTTTCATAGGGTTAACATTTTCAATAAGTGGAAATCATAGTTTTTGAAAAAACGGGGAAACTTTTAGCGATTTCTAGCAGGTCGGGTTCCGACCGGAGGGAGAAACCCGACATTTTGGACAGTGACAGGTGATTTGCTAAGGGAAAGGGCGGCATATTGCTGCGAAAGGTGTCGGGTTTCTTGTTCGTCCGCCTAAGGCGGAGAACCCGACCTGCGATTGTATAAAAAAAACGGGGAAACTCCTGTCTTATTTGTCTTGAACTTTAAAGGGTAATGTAATATACTGTTTTACCTAAAGCGGTAAGCCGATAAAAAGTAAGTGGGCAACTATTAGCCGTTTTGTTTTAATTTTGGAGGACTAGTCCTAATTGGTAAGGCAGCGGTCTTGAAAACCGCCGGCCGCAAGGCCATGGGGGTTCGAGTCCCTCGTCCTCCGCCATTAAAATCCGATTGCAACTCGTTGAATGTAAGCCATATAACATTGTTTACCAGAAGGTTGCGGTCAGGCTCAATGTCAAGTATCCTTGTATAAGTATCAATAACTTACAACATCAACTGCCACAATTTCGCCGCAATTTATTTGAGTTTAAATTGGAGTTTTCCGATTTCAGTCTGATAGAGATTTGGGGAAAGATGAGAATAAATCATGGTGGTGGAAATATCTGAATGCCCCAAAAAATCTTTGATTACCGGAATTGGAGTTCCTGACATAGCCAGGCGGCTGGCAAAGGTATGTCTAAGATTGTGAAGATTTCCTTTTATGCCCAGCTTCTGAGAAAATTCACGAAACCGTTTATATAACTGATGCTGGCATTTGTATGGTCTGAACATATAATCGTCAGGAGATTTACCATGTATAAGCTGCTGCAAAATCTCAACTATTTCGGTAGCTGCCGGTATCGTCCGGGGACGCTTACCTTTCGGGGAATACCCTTCGTATGGCCATACTCTTATGCTTTTTGCTTTTAGGTCAACATCCCGTACTCGTAGATGATATAATTCACCCCTTCTCATACCTGTATAAACCAGTAATATTATACCGGTTTTAAGCGGTTCAAAGGCTTCTTTAATAAGTATCTCGACCTCATTCTGGCTGTAGAAATGAAATGTCTTAATAATTTTAGGAAGTTTTACATTAGCTATTGGATTAAGATCAATCAACTCCCATTCAACTGCTTTGTTAAGGGCAGTTCGTAACAGTGCAATGTAATTCTTAACAGTTTTTGGTTTTCTATCTGCCAACACTTCAACACGAAATTCATCAAGTAAACCTGGAGTAATATCATTCAGATATCGGATATGTTTGTGTGCAAAGAATTCCCTCAATATACGAATACGAGAAAGACCTGCATGCTTATCAGCTGGGCTGCTGTTTACCATAAATTCAACATATCTCCTGAAAAACTTTGGGATTGATATGGGTGAAGTTTTCTTCTCAGGAATACCTAGTACTTGCTTGAAAAAATCAGTTTAACATGATTTGGTTTTGATAACGAAAAGCCATTAGATTATCATAAGTACCAGCAATAGGTTACCAAGCAGAGCTTGGTAACCAGAATAATTCCCGGATATTATAAAACAAATGTTTAAAGTATCTTTGTTTGTGTCCTTAAGCAAATATCCCGAGACACTCAGATGAAATGAATTATTCAGCAAGCCCTATACTATAGCAACTGAATATATCCTGCTATCAGCCGATAATTTTATAGATAGACATATTTTGAGAGAAACAATGAAAATTAAGTCGTTGATAATAAATCTGTTATTTTTCGCAGCCTGGTTATTCAGTATGGTTTTGGTTTATAAACAAAACTATGCCGGCGCCAGTGCCAGCAAACTAACGCAATTTGAGACAATATCACCTCCGAAAATCGGTGTCCAGAGATGGTTTAATGTTACAATAAATGATAAAAAAATTGGCTATGCCATGAATTCATATTCCGAATCGCCTCTGGGATATGTATTTAAAGATTACTCACTGCTTCGCATGCCGATGGCGGGCGTTGTGAGAGAGGTTCTTGTCGATTTTTATGCCGTTGTTAATGACGATTTTTCTATCAAGTCCTTTACATTCGGGCTGGCATCGGGCGATTATTCCACCGATGTTTTCGGCACGATGAGCGGGAACAGCCTTCAATTAAAGGTGCAGACCGGCGATCACATCTCAGATATTGAATTTCCTGCTGATAACGGCCTCTATTTTCCGGGCGTTGCACCGCTGCTCTTAGCCTCAAAAGGTTTTCCGTTAGGCGATTTTAGTCTGCCAAGTATTGACCCGTTTTCATTAACTGTTTCCGATGCAGCCATAAATGTTGGTCCAAAAGAAAAGCTTAAAATCGGCGATGAAACTTTTGATGTATATCGTTTGGAAATAACCGCTACTGGCGTAGTATCGACTATGTGGGTTGCTATTGATGGCACAGTATTGAAAGAGGAAGAAACCGCCGGTATGAAAATGACCCTGACATCCAAGGAAAAAGCTTTGGATATACCTGATACAGACCCGCAATGGGACATACTTAAAACATTTGCGGTTGGCGTTGATAGAATTATCGATAATCCGCGAGAGGCAGATTATATGAAAATCCAGTTAACCGGAATAGAACCGGCTGGCTTTGTTCTGTATGATGATTTCCAGCGCGTGATTTCGGTAAAACCATTGATAATCGAAATGAATCCATCGGATACAACTAAGAATATTGACAATATTATCACAGCCGAACAAATGAAGGCTTATACTGAGCCGGAATCATTCATCCAGAGCGATAACCAAAGTATAATCCATCAGGCAAATCTGATTATCAAAGGTGTAGAAGATGACAGCCTGAAAACGGTTAAATTAGTAGATTGGATTTATATAAATATAGAAAAAGACTTTGCTATTTCTATTCCCTCGGCGGCTGAGGTGTTGCGAGTTAGACGGGGCGATTGCAATGAACATTCAGCTCTGTTTACGGCTATGGCGAGGGCTGCGGGCATTCCTACTAAAATATGCCTTGGTATTGTTTACAGTAAAGATATGTTTTATTACCATGCCTGGCCGGCTGTTTATGTCAATGGACGCTGGCGGGCGGTTGACCCAACTTTCGGCCAGCAGGTCGCTGATGCCACGCACATTAAACTGCTTGAGGGCGGCCATGATTCTCAGGCAAGTTTGATGCGGGTTGTGGGAAAGCTAAATGTGAAAATTATAGAACTTTCAAACAGATTGAGTATTGCTGAGAACAGATGATAAAATTTAAAAACGTTGCTAAAAAATTCGGCAATTATACTGCCGTTGATAATTTGAATCTTGAAGTGCAGGCAGGCGAGCTATTCGGGTTTTTAGGGCCAAACGGCGCCGGTAAAACTACGACTATAAAAATGATGACCGGTATATTAAAACCAACTTCCGGGAGCATCTCTGTAGGGGAAACAGATATTCAAAAGGAGCCGGAAAAAGCAAAAAAAATCATTGGTTATATTCCGGATGACCCGTTTCTATACGACCGTCTAACAGGCAGAGAACACCTTGAGTTTGTTGGCGGCTTATATCATTTAGACCAAGATACAATCCAAAAGCGTTCCGAAGAGCTGTTCGAAATTTTTGATATGAATGGCTGGATTGATAAAAGATGCGAGGAATATTCTCACGGCATGTGTCAGAAATTAGTATTTTGCTCAGCCTTTATTCACAATCCCTCCGTGCTGGTTGTCGATGAGCCAATGGTAGGACTCGACCCGCAGTCAGCCCGTATTGTTAAAGATTTGCTGAAGACATATGCATCTAAGGGCACAACAATATTTATTTCGACTCATGTTTTATCGGTTGCCGAGGAGCTTTGCGGCAGGATAGGCATAATAAATAATGGCAAGCTTATCGGACTTGGAACGTTAGAAGAACTGAAAAAACAGGATGCCAGAAATAATATCAATCTTGAAGCGTTGTTTTTAGATTTAATAAACAATCAGATATAATAATGTATTTTGTTAATCATATTATAAAATATAAACTGCTGAATATTGTTTCATATTTGAGGAAATCGGATATTGAAAGCAGGCTGAGAGTTTTCATCGGTATATTCGTTATGATGGTATTTTTTAGTACAGCTCTATACTTTTTCTATTATATTTTTAACTATCTCTCCGGGCTTCATGATATAGGTTATCTTCTGATGGATAAAATATTGTCAATTGGATTTTTGGCGATTTTTATTATGCTTGTTATTTCGAATATTGTTACAGCCATCTCGACTCTTTATCGTTCTCATGAGACCGCTAATTATTTTTCTACGCCCGCATCGCATCTTGAAATTTTCACTGTTCGTTTTATAGATAATATATTGTATTCCACTTGGGGCGTATTATTGCTGGGCATTCCGATTATATTAGCTTATGGCATGGTTAGAGGTTTTTCATGGTGGGGCTATGCGGTCGAGATACTATGCGTGTTAATTCCATTTATAGTAATTCCGGCCTGTCTTGGAGTGTTGTTTATAATCATTATAAACCTTTTATCAAAATATATTTCACCGCGGGCTATATTTGTCATGTTAGTTTCAGCGGCAGTTATCACCGTGATACTATATATAAAGCTTGGCCAACCGTCATCCTTAACTCATAATGTATTTGCCGATTGGCGGGTTTTAAACCGATTTATGGGTTCGTTAGCGGCAACATCGTTTCCATATTTGCCATCGTTCTGGGTATCCGAAACATTGAAATATTTGGCGGGAGAAGAAAGGTCAAATTATGCCGTTCATTTTTTGGCTCTTATTGTTTCCACTGCGTTTTTGCTCCGTTTAGTATTCGTTATAGCAAAAAATTATTATTACAAGAGTTGGCAGGATTCGGTAGAACTTCAAACTACCTCGCCGGTAAAATCGCAAAAAAAGTGGAATCTGCCGCAATTTTTCAAGCTTCCCGGTTGGCTGCCGCCCGATTTTAGAAGCGTTTTAGCGAAAGACCTCAAGCTGTTTATCCGTGAACCATCACAGTGGGCACAATTTTCGGTTTTGCTGGTATTGCTGATTGTATATTTAGTCAACCTCAGGCATTTCCCCAATAATCAATCGGATAAATTCTGGGGAACGGTAATAAGCTTTGCCAATTTTGCCTTTACCGGATTTATATTGGCAACTTTATCGGTGCGATTTGTGTTTCCCAATATCAGCCTTGAGGGGAAATCATTCTGGGCAATAACATCCTCGCCGATGCCGCTCAGGAGATTATTTTGGGAAAAATTCTGGCTGGCATTTATCATATTCTTGCTGATAGCCGAAGTTCTGGCGTTAATTTCTAACCTAATGCTGGGGCTTGGCGGCTATATGATGATAATTAGTTTCTTTTCAATCCTGCTGATGTCTATATCGTTAACCAGCTTGTCGGTAGGTATGGGGGCAATATTCCCTACTTTCGAGGAACCAAATCCGGGGCGGATAGCCTCATCTTTAGGCGGTATGATTACCACTGTGATAAGTTTGATTTATGTCGGTCTGATGGTGATAATTCTGGCATTGCCCACGTATCATTACAGCGCTTATATAATAGATGGTTCGATTTATTTTCCGAAACAGGAATTTTTTATCGCCGGTATAATGATTCTGGTTTTAAATTTGACAACGACGATAATTCCTATTAAAATGGGACTGAAAAGTTTAAGCGCAAGGGAGTTTTAGTTATGAATGCATTGGTAACAGGGGGCGCAGGTTTTATTGGTTCTCATGTGGCGGATGCTCTTCTTGAAAAAGGGTATCATGTGGAAATCGTTGACAACCTCTTGACTGGCCAGCGTGAAAATATTCCGGATAAAGCTGTTTTCCATGAGATTGATATTCGAGATGAGAAACTTGACGAGGTTTTCAAGAAGGGGAATTTTGATGTAGTCTTTCATTTGGCCGCTCAGATGGATATAAAAAACAGTGTGCTTAACCCCGCTTTTGATGCTGATGCTAATATCCTTGGCGGAATAAATCTTCTTCAGGCAATGAAGAGAAACAATGTTAATAAGATTACATTTTCCTCCTCCTGCGCTGTTTATGGCGAACAAGTAAGTTTTCCGGCGGCTGAAGACCATCAGAATTTTCCGGATTCACCGTATGGAATAGGCAAGCTTGCTTTTGAGAAATATCTGTATTTTTATCATAAAGAGTTTGGCCTAAATTATACAGCTTTGCGGTATGCCAACATCTATGGCCCGCGTCAGCGCGGCGATGGGGAAGGCGGTGTCGTAGCGATATTTTTCAGACAGCTATTTTCTAACAAAGAAGCATATATTTTCGGCGATGGCAATCAGACCCGCGACCTGACTTATGTTGGCGATGTTGTTCGGGCGAATATCCTGTCAATCGATTCCGATAAGTGCGGAACATTCAATGTTAGCACCGGAAAAGAAACAACTATTAATACGCTGTATAATATGATTAGGGAGATAGTGGGTTCCAATCAGGACAGGCTTCATAAACCACCAAGAGAGGGCGAAACCATGCGGAGCGTGCTGGATAATTCAGCCATAACAAAGGCTCTGAATTGGCAGCCGCAAGTTGATATTAAAACCGGCTTGAAAAATACCGCCGATTATTTCACGCAAAAAGTATCGGTATGAATAAAATTATTTTTACCGGTACCGCCTCCGGTTATCCCTCGAAAGAACGAGCCTGCTCATCGTTTATACTTCAAGCTGACGGGAAATTATTTCAATTCGATGCCGGTGAGGGAATATCAGGTTCGGTTCAGAGATTAAAAATCAAATACAATGAAATAGACAAGGTCTTTATCTCGCATATGCATCCGGATCATATCGCCGGTATATTCATGGAACTGCAGTTGATGTATCTCGATAATAGAAAAAAGCCGCTTGATATTTATATGCCAAATGAATCGCTTAAGGGAATGGAAAAAGCGATAGATATGTTCTATTTATTTAGAGAAAAATTCCCTTTCGATTTCAAGCTTATACCGGTAAAACCAAATCCTGTGTATAGAGGAAACGAGTTTACGCTATTTGCTTATCTCAATGAGCATTTTAGAAGCAATGCCCAGGTTATAAAAAAGTTCCGCAAGCCTAATAAGATGCAATCCTATAGCTATACCATTAATATAAACGGCAAACGAATATTTTATTCGGGCGATATTCAAAACGAAAACGACATTGCCGGTTTGCTTGATGATATTCATACTGCCATCATAGAGGGCTTGCATGTTGATTTTAAGTCGCTGGCTGAGATATGCGCTTTAAATAAGATTAAGAGGCTCGTGTTGACTCATCTTGACGAGAAATCGTTTAGCAAGCCTGACAAGTTATTCAATATTGCCCAAAAAGCAGGACTAAAAAAGCTGGTTATCGCCTATGATGGCTTGCGTTTGGTGATATAACATAAGCTAAGAATATTAGAATGTAAGTGGAATCAAAAAATCAATTATATCGGCGCACGGCATTCGCTATAGGCGGAATGGTTTGCCCGTTTTTTCAGCTTAGTAAAATTACTAAGAGCAGGCGAGGACATCTGCCGCTTATGAAGGGGCAGACAAGGACATACGAAATATAACATACGCAAAGGATACTAAAATGTCAGCGGAAATAAAAACAGCGAATATCAAATGGGTCGAGAAGATGAAATTTGTCGGGACTGGCCCCAGCGGCAGGTCTATTGTTATGGATACGCCGGAATCATCCGGCGGGGATGGCAGCGCAGTTATGCCCAGCGAATTAGTGCTAATCGGATTAGGCGGCTGCACCGGTGTTGATGTTGTATCCATGTTGGCTAAAATGCGTGTGCCTCTTCGGGATTTAAAAATCGATATTGAGGCTGAACCGGTTGATGCGTATCCGAAAACATATAAGCGCATTAAGATAATCTATAAATTCTATGGTTGTGATAACCATAACAAAGCTAAGAAAGCTGTCGGATTATCAAAGGAAAAATATTGCTCGGTGTCGGTAATACTATCAAAATCTGCCGAGATGAGCCATGAGATTGTGTTCGAGGATTAAATTTGGGTTAGCTTACTATGCAGTTCTTGGCATATTGGATTTTAAGAATGCGTGTTGCATAACTTTCTGGTTACCAAGCGGCGCTTGGCAATCAGTTCCATATTATTCAGCAAGCCCTAAATACCTTGACTTAAAGCAATAATAAATACATTATAATACCTATAATATAAAGCTTATGGAACGAACTGCCTCTGAAATAATCAAATCGTATATCTATCGTCATAAACGCACCTTAATTTGGGGCATGCTGGCTATCGTCATCACAACAATTTTCACAATGGCCGCTCCCTGGATACTCCGTCGGGCAATTAACGCGCTTGAAACCGATGTAACTGCCGGTAAACTGATTATATATGCCTCGGCGATAGTAGGCGCAACTATTATTCAGAGCATCTTCCGCTTTCTGATGCGTCAGACTATGATAGTTGCCTCGCGCCAAATCGAATATGAACTGCGCAGCGACTTATTCAGCCATATTCTAAAACTCGACCGTCCCTATTTCGACAACACACCCACTGGCGATATAATGGCGAGAATGACCAATGACCTTTTAGCTGTTAGGGCTATGGTAGGTCCCGGTATAATGCATTTTATTTCCACAATATTTACTTTCGTTGTGGCGATTGCCCTAATGTCTGTTATAAATGCCAGACTTACCCTGATAGCCTTTATATCTTTACCCTTTATCTCCGGCTTAACCTTTATTATCAGCAAGGAAGTGCATAAGCGATATGCTAAAATCCAGGAACAATACTCGACAATTACTGCCGATGTGCAGGAAAACCTGTCAGGCATCAGGGTTATCAAAGCATACGTTCAGGAGGATAATGCCTTAAAACGTTTCGGACGGCTTAACCGTGATTATATACACAAAAACCTCGATATGATTCGTATCTGGGGACTGTTCTTTCCGGTGATATTCGGTTTTACAGGCCTTTCAATTGCGCTTGTGTTATGGGTGGGCGGCAATCAGGTTATAAGCGGCTCTATAAAGCTTGGCGACTTAGTTGCATTCACTGCTTACCTTATGCTGTTAATGTGGCCAATGGCGGCTCTTGGCTGGGTTATGGGGCTATATCAAAGAGGAATGGCATCAATGAAGAGAATCGCCCGAATATTAAATTCATCGCCGGTTATCGTTAGCCCGGCCTTGAATGCGGTTAAAAAGAAGATACAAGGTAAAATTGAGTTTAAGAATCTTGAGTTTGCCTATAATGGCAAGCCGGTATTGAATAATGTAAATCTGTCAATTGATACAGGGGAAACAATAGCGATACTCGGTCATACGGGAAGCGGTAAAACGAGTCTGGTTTCGCTTATCCCTCGTATTTATCCTATACAAAAAGGCATGCTCTATATCGATGATACCGACATCAATGACTATGACCTTCAAAGCCTCCGTTCACAAATCGGATTGGTAGCTCAGGAGACTATCCTCTTTTCCCAAACTATCGAAAGCAATATTGCGTTTGGGAATGATGCAGGCCATTCAATTATTGAAAAGATGACGAATATTGCCGGTTTGACAGATGATATGGAAAGTTTTCCCTCGGGTTATAAAACCATGCTTGGCGAACGCGGTATAACTCTTTCGGGAGGCCAGAAACAGCGGACTGCCTTAGCTCGCGCTTTAGCCATTAAGCCGAAAATTCTAATCCTCGATGATGCTTTCTCCTCAGTTGATACAAAAACCGAAGAGCAAATACTGAAGAACCTGCGGCAGGTATTTTCTCGGTGCACGACTATAATTATTTCCCATCGCATTTCAACTGTAAAGGATTCCGATATGATTGTTGTTCTCGATGACGGTCGTATTGTTGAAGCCGGCAGTCATAAACAGCTTATCGCCGCCGGCGGTTTGTATAACAAGCTTTATAAACGTCAATTGTTAAGCCAGGAGTTGGAAGAGCTTTGAGCTATATAACCAATGAAGACATCAAGATGGTCGAGCATAAATACGGCAAGCCAATCGAGCTTACAACTGAGGTTACAGCTGTTCCTAAAGAGTTGGAGGCTATCCGCAAAAGCCAGAAGGATGGCAGGTCTCATGATGTTGCTTTATTTATATTCAAAGACGACCAGCTTTTATTTATTGCCAAGCATTTTTATCCGGCGGCTCTTTTTAGGGCGCCCTCCGGAGCCGCTAAACCCGGCGAGAGTATTATTGAGGGCGGCAAGCGTGAAGCATATGAGGAAACCGGCGCGAATGTTGAGCTTGAGAAATATTTGTTGAGAATAAAGGTCAAATTTATCTGTGGCGATGATTTCATCGATTGGACATCGTTTGTTTTTAAAGCGAAATATATCTCAGGCGAAATCAAACCTATTGATACAAGAGAAATCAGAGAAGCCCGTTTCGTTAATATAAGCGATATTCCCCGTTTCAATGAAATCATGCGCAAGATAAATATGGCCGGTTTTCGCTATCGTGTTTTCCTAACAGAGAACACAATGAAACTGCTTGATAATGAGATAGTTAAGTAAGGTAGGACGCAATCTCAATAGGCTAAATGTAAAATGAGCGCAAATTATCACGAGGAAGAAATACTCGGCAAAGCCTACGACAGCCGTTTGATGAAAAGGCTATTGGCATATCTGAAGCCCTATCGCGGTCTTGTATTTATAGCCATCGGCCTTATGATTCTAACATCTTTGGCGCAGCTTATCCCGCCGTATCTGACTAAAATCGCTATCGATAAGTATATCTTAGCAGGCGATTCTGACGGGCTTTTTAGGATAATCATCTTACTATTCGGAGCCATCGCAGCAGCTTTTATAATCGATTATGTTCAGCTTTACATAATGCAGTATATTGGCCAAAAGGCGATGTATGATTTGCGGATGCAGATATTTTCTCATGTCCAGAAGCTTGATTTGAAATTCTTCGACAAGAACCCGGTGGGCAGAATATTAACCAGAATCACCGGCGATGTTCAGGCTTTAAATGAGATGTTCACGGCCGGTGTGATTGAGATATTTGGCGATATATTCATGCTTCTGGGAATAATTATTGCCATGCTGGTAATCAATTGGCAGTTGGCGCTGGTTGTATTTTCGGTGCTGCCATTAGTCGTGATTGCGACCGTTTTATTTCGCAAGAAAGTTCGGCAGACTTTCCGCGATATTAGACTGACATCAGCAAAAATAAATGCTTTTATTCAGGAAAATGTTGCCGGCGTTACTGAGGTGCAGAGTTTTGTCGCTGAGGAAAAGACGTTTAACAGTTATGATAAAATCAATGTCGATTTAAAAAACGCTCACTTACGCACAGTTTTTTATTTTGCGATTTTCTTTCCGGCAATTGAAATAATCGGCGCGATTTCGTTAGCGCTGATTATCGGCTATGGCGGCGGGCGGATTCTTGACGGTGCGCTTACTTTTGGCGCGTTAGTGGCTTTCATTCAGTATGCCGACCGTTTTTATCGCCCGATTAGCGACCTTGCCGAGAAATATAATATTCTGCAATCGGCTATGGCATCATCCGAAAGAATATTCAAACTGCTCGATACCGAAAGCGGGATAGTAAACCCATCTAAGCCGGAAGCTATTAAGGCTATCAAGGGAGAAATAGAATTCAGGGATTTAACTTTCGAATATGAAGAAAATAACCCGGTGTTAAATGATATTAATTTAAAAATCAAAGCCGGCGAAAAAGTGGCTATTGTCGGAGCAACCGGTTCCGGTAAGACAACTCTTGCCAGTCTGCTGTGCCGGTTTTATGAATATGATAAGGGCGATATATTTATTGATGGAATATCGCTGAAGAAAATCAACGAGAGGGATATTCGCAGGCATATAGCCTTAGTGCTTCAGGATGTATTTCTGTTTTCCGGCGATATTAACCGTAATATCCGTCTCGGCTCCGAGGAAATCGCTTTAGATAATGTCAAGCAAGCCAGCAAAGAAATCGGCGCCGATAGATTTATCTCGAAGCTTGATGGCGGCTACGACTACCGTCTTACCGAACGGGGCGCAAACCTGTCGGTAGGACAGCGTCAGTTGATTGCTTTCGCGCGCGCTCTGGCATTCGACCCGGCTATATTAATCCTCGATGAGGCTACCTCATCTGTCGATACCGAAACCGAGATATTGATTCAAAAAGCGTTGAAAAAACTGTTAACCGATAGAACCTCAATTGTAATCGCTCATAGATTATCGACCATTAAATATGTTGACCGTATAATAGTTATGCACAAAAGTCGAATTAGAGAATCAGGCACGCATAATGAGCTTCTGCAAAAGAAAGGCATATACTACAAACTGTATCAGCTTCAGTATAAAGACCAGGAGGTAATGACAGGTAATGGATAGCTTTGATGATAGAATGAAAGTAGCGATAAAAGCCGCTAAAAAGGCTGGTAAATATCTTATGGATGTTTTGCCGCAAGATAGAGACATAAATAAAAAAGGCGTTGTCGATTTGGTTACAGAGGCGGATTATAAATCCGAAAAGATGATTTATGATATCATTACTCAAGCTTATCCTGATGATAGATTTTTAGCTGAGGAGGGCACAGTTACAGACAGCGGCTCTGATTTAATCTGGATTGTTGACCCGTTGGATGGCACTATCAACTATGCTCATCGATTTCCTTTTTTCTGTGTATCGATTGCGCTTGTGAAAGAAAACCAACCATTGCTTGCCTGCATATATAATCCTATTCTTGATGAATGCTTTACCGCCCTGAAAGGAAAGGGAACTTACCTTAATGGCAAGCCGGCGAATGTATCGGCAAACAGCAAATTAATCGACAGCTTGTTAGCCACCGGTTTTCCCTATGATGTCCGCGAATCTGAGGCTGACAATATGAACAACTTTATAATATTCTATAAGAAAGGTGCTCAGACTGTTCGCCGCGCCGGTTCGGCGGCATTAGACCTTGCCTATGTCGCTTGCGGTCGTTTCGATGGTTTCTGGGAATTCAAGCTTCATGCCTGGGATATTGCCGCGGGCATATTATTAGTCGAGGAGGCTGGCGGCAGGGTTACCGATTTTGAAGGCGGCGATATTGATTTATTCAAAGGCGAAGTGTTGGCATCAAATGGGGCTATTCATTCACAGATGCAGAAGATATTTAAAGAGGTAGAGAAGCTATAGGATAGGTTTTAGCATTTGATTATGTGTCAAGATGGCTCGCCTTGGGCGGGCGCCTTAAGCGGATTACATCCTAACGCTTGCAAAAAAGATAAAGCCCCGAATTTGTAATAAAATCGGGGCTTAATAATTAATTCATGTAAAAAAATGCTAATAATTCTTCGGCGGCTGGGCGACAGTTTGAGGCCCGGTTACCGGCGGATTGCCTGAAATAATTCCGATTTCGGTTATCGCTTTGGTTGTGCCGTCTATTGTGCAAACATGCCAGTAATCGCCTGATGAGGCTGTTGTGTCAGGCGGTGTGAATTTACTTACAGACCTGTCAGGCAAAAGCACAGAGACAATAGCGCCGGAATTAGGAATATCACTTGAGCCGGAGAAATGATGAACTGCGTATGTGTATGTTCCGGGGAATCCCTCGTATATAGCGACATGTTCCGGCCCCCAGCTTGTAACATCATCCACATCAAGGATAGTATATGGGGCGGCGCTGGCGCTTCCTTTGCTGTAATAGGCTATATGATAACTTGAACCCTCAATTTCCGGCGTCCAGAGGTGAGAATCCAAGTCGCCCGGGTTTTCATCCCAGATTAAAGTAAATTGAGCGAAAAAACTGCCTTCTACTAATACTATGCTATCGATATAAATTATGGGAATAAGGCTGTCTAAATAGGTCATATAATTTATATGCAAAGTGTCCGCATCAAAGATATTTAGTTCGAGTCCAACATGGACATTGAAAACAGTATCGCTGGCAATATAACTTTCACACAACGAGACAGTGCGGGTATCCGTATTAGTTAGCGAGGCGACATTGGGCGAGATTTGAATAATGATACCGCCCTCATAGCTTATTGTATCCATTAAAGTATAAACATCCGCAAGAGTGCCGGAGTAGCCGGCAGGCGTAGTCCATGAATCGGAGTAAGCGGCGTTATAGTATTCAGGCTCATCATAATATGAATGGATATCTCTATCTTTTTCAATTAGAACAAATTCTACGATTGTCTCAACAGTTTGAGGTGATGAGGTTTTCCCGGCACCATACATTATATCTTCTCGTATTTGTATCTCTTCATAGGGTACCATCTTGTAATTGGGATAATAGGAATCGTTTCCGCTGGCAACTAAATACAAGTATTCTCTTAGCAGGAAGCCGCTTACATTCATACTGCTGATAGTTCCACCGTTTTCATTTACCGTTTGGACAGTTATAATATGACTGCCGAGATCAAGAATCACTTCGCCCTCCGAATCGGTTATGCCGGAGTTTTTAGCCGGGTTTGTTGGAAATTTAGATACGGTATCGCCACAGGCTGAAGCTAATATCAGCGTAAAGCCAAAAATAATTACAGTCCACTTAGCCGTCTTCATACCTGTCGTCTCCTTTTTTAAGGTTATTGATGTATATAAATATATTGATGGCATAACCATCACTGTTTTATAAATTCGGATAAATATATTAATCCTTTAGGCCAGTTTAGCATATGCTTTAATTATAACTGTTATTCTCCATTTACTGAAATTGAGTATATTCAATTGAATATTCTGTATAATAATTGAAAATTGATTATCATTTTGTGTCACTACTGTCCGGCCTTTTGTCCGTCTTAGGCGGATGCTATAATGATGTCATTC